>NZ_AZND01000124.1:0-10192 GCF_000576205.1 Methylibium sp. T29
CCCTGCTGAGGAGACAGCGACTGCGCGGCTCAGGCGCCAGTCACTGCATCTTCAGCAACTGGTATGCCAGGTGTGTGGCAGAACCGCCTGACTCACGCGGCCTCGCGTTCGACGTGACCGTGACGCGTGTACAGGAAGTCGAGCACTTCCTTGCGGTAGTGCACATAAGCGGGATCTTCGGCGAGTTCCACCCGCAGGCGCGGGCGCGCCAGGTCCACCGTCAGGATCTCGCCGATGGTGGCGGCCGGGCCGTTGGTCATCATCACCACGCGATCGCTGAGCAGTACCGCCTCGTCGACGTCGTGGGTCACCATCACGACGGTGCTGCGGGTGCGTGCCACGATCTTCAGCAACTCGTCCTGCAGATGGGCGCGGGTGAGGGCATCGAGCGCGCCGAACGGTTCGTCCATCAGCAGCACCTTGGGCTCCATCGCCAGCGCACGGGCGATGCCGACGCGCTGCTTCATGCCACCGGAGATCTCGTGGGGGCGCTTCGCGATCGCGTGCGACATGCCCACCAGCGCGAGCGCCGCCTGAGTGCGTTCCTTGAGCTGTTCCTTCGACTCGCTCGCGCCGAACACGCGCTCCACGCCGAGGTGCACGTTCTCGTAGCAGGTCAGCCACGGTAGCAGCGAGTGGTTCTGGAACACCACCGCACGCTCCGGGCCCGGTGCCGCGATCTCGCGGTTGTCGCACAGCAGCACGCCACTGCTGGGCGTCAGCAGGCCGGCGATCAGGTTGAGCAGGGTCGACTTGCCGCAGCCCGAATGGCCGATCAGCGTGATGAACTCGCCGCGCTCGATCTGCAGGTTGATCTCGCGCAGCGCATGGAAGCGGCCCTTGCGCGTGGTGAACACCATCTCGGCGTTCTGCACTTCGATGAAGCTGGTCATGGGAGTCTCCTCAATCGTCGAAGCTGAAGCGGCGTGCGATCAGCATCAGCGCCTGCTCGAGCAGCAGACCGACGATGCCGATGACGAAGATCGCGATCAGGATATGGGCCACGTTCAGGTTGTTCCACTCGTCCCAGACCCAGAAGCCGATGCCGACGCCGCCGGTCAGCATCTCGGCCGCCACGATCACCAGCCAGGCCGTTCCGACCGACAGGCGAACGCCGGTCAGCATGTAGGGCAGCACGGCGGGGAACAGGATGCGCGTCATCACCTTCCACTCGCTGAGGTTCAGCACCCGTGCCACGTTCAGGTAGTCCTGCGGCACGCGCTGCACGCCGACGGCGGTGTTGATGATCATCGGCCAGATCGAGCAGATGAAGATCGTCCAGATGGCCGCCGGATTGGCGGCCTTGAACACCAGCAGCCCGATCGGCAACCACGCCAGTGGCGACACCGGTCGCAGCAGGCTGATCAGCGGCGAGATCATGTGGTTGACGAAGCTGAAGCGCCCGAGCACGAAGCCGGCCGGAATGCCCACCAGCGCGGCAAGCCCGAAGCCCAGCGCAACGCGTTCGAGCGAGAACAGGACGTTCCAGCCGATGCCCTGGTCGTTCGGGCCGTTGTCGTAGAACGGATCGCTGAACAGCTTCGCGAACTCGGCCCAGGTGGCCGCAGGCGTCGGGAAGGCGCCGCCGTTCATCGTGAGCAGCGCCCAGATGCCGATCAGCAGGCCGGCGCCGAAGATGGGCGGCAGCACGCGCAATGCGAGCCCGCGCCAGTCGAAGGGCTCGGCCGGAAGGCGGGCCGCCGGCCTGGCCGAAGGCAGGTCGGCTACGGACGCCGCCAATGCGGGCTTGCTGACACTCACCGCGGCGGGCGTACCGGCGAGGCCGGCACCCGAGGGATCGTGGAACACGGCACTGACCATGGGGTTCTCCTTGCTTTAAGCCTTGATCTTGAATCCGTCGGCATAGGCCTTCGGGTTCTTGCCATCCCAGACCACGCCGTCGATCAGCTTGCTGCTGCGCATCGAATCCTTCGGCACATTGATCTTCATGGCGCTCGCCACGTCCTTGTAGAGCGCGATCTGGTTGACCTGCTGCGCCACGGCCAGGTAGTCCGGGTGTTCCTTCAGCAGGCCCCAGCGCTTGTGCTGCGTGAGGAACCACATGCCGTCGCTCAGGTAGGGGAAATTGACGGCCCCGTCGTTGAAGAACTTCATGTGATTGGGATCGTCCCAGGTCTTGCCGAGACCGTTCTGGTAGCGACCGAGAATGCGCTGGTTGATGGCATCCACCGAAGTGTTGATGTACGCCTTCTGCGCAACCGTCTCGGCCATCTTCATCTTGTTCTGCAGGCCGGCGTCGATCCACTGGCTGGCTTCCAGCACGGCCATCATCACTGCGCGCGTGGTGTTCGGGTTCTTCTTGACGAAGTCGTTGGTCGTTCCCAGCACCTTCTCGGGATGGTCCTTCCAGATGTCCTGCGTGGTGTTGGCCGTGATGCCGATGCCGTCCATGATGGCGCGGTGGTTCCAGGGTTCGCCCACGCAGAAGCCATCCATATTGCCCACGCGCATGTTGGCCACCATCTGCGGTGGCGGCACCGTGATGAGCTTCGCGCCGGACAGGGGGTTGATGCCGGCGGCCGCCAGCCAGTAGTGCATCCACATCGCGTGCGTGCCCGTCGGGAAGGTCCCGGCGAAGGTGTACTCCCGCTTCTCCGTCGCCATCAGCTTGGACAATGAAGGCCCGTCGACGGCGCCCTTGTCCGCAAGGGCTTTCGACAGCGTGATCGCCTGACCGTTGTTGTTGAGCGCCATCAGCACGGCCATGTCCTTCTTGGGGCCGCCGGTACCGAGGTGCACGCCGTAGATCAGCCCGTAGAGGACGTGCGCCATGTCGAGCTCGCCGTTGACCAGCTTGTCGCGCACGCCGGCCCAGGACGCTTCCTTGGTGGGCACGATCTTCACGCCGTACTTCTTGTCGAAGCCGAGCACCGAGGCCATCACCACGGAGGCGCAGTCGGTCAGCGGGATGAAGCCGATCCGCACCTCGTCCTTCTCGGGCTTGTCGGAGCCGGCGGCCCAGACGGCGGATTGCAATCCAGGCACGGCGCCGACGGCGGTGGCGGCTGCAGCGGCTTTCAGCATGGTGCGGCGGCCCAGCAGGGCGCGGTTGGCGATGTCGTTCGGCATGGCATTCGGACTCCAGAAATCAGGCTCAAATGAAAAACGGCGCCATCACGACCACACAGCCCTGGAGCGGTGCGGGGTGAGACGCCGTCGTCTGCTGCGGTGTGGCCGAGCGTGGCCGCACCGGAAAGGGGATCGCCGTTGATCCTTGGGTGCACTGCAGCAAACCTCGTGCCAGAGCGGGAAGATCGAGCGCCTCAGCCCAGCATGTCGGCCACGTCGATCAGGCGTTGCGCGACCTCCGCGACCCGCAGGCCGCGGTCCATCGCTGTCTTGCGCAACCGGGCGTAGGCCTCGTCCTCGCTGAGTTGCTGGCGGCTCATCAACAAGCCTTTGGCGCGGTCGATCAGCTTGCGGTCGCTGAGCTGCGTGCGCGCGTCGGCGAGTTCGCGGCGCAGGGCTTCCTCGTGCTGAAAGCGTGCGAGCGCGACGTCGAGCACCGGTTTGATGCGCTCGGGCGCCAGGCCGGCGACGACATAGGCCGTCACGCCGGCGGCGATGGCCGCGCCGACGTGGCTGGTGTCGGCGTCGTCGGTGAACAGCACGATGGGCCGGCGTTCGTCGCGCGTGGACATCACGACGTGCTCGAGCGTGTCGCGCGCCTGGCTTTGCGCGTCGACAACGATCATGTCAGGCTGGATCTGCGCGATGCGCTCGGGCAGGAAGGCATCGATCGGCAATACCGCGACGATGTTGTAGCCGTTGGCCAGCAGGCCGATGCGCAGGCTGCGCGAGCGTTCCGCCTCGACGAGTGCGTCGTCGTCGTCCGCGGCCGGGGTGAGCGATTCCGGTGCGACGATGACGATGCGCAGCGCCTGGAGAGAGGTCATGTTGGCTGCGCTGCAAGGAGCGCGCCAACGGCCACCACGCCGACGCTGGAAATGACAAGGCCCGCTCGAGGCGGGCCTTGTCACGGAGTCGGTACCGTGAGTCTAGATCGGGCTCTGTGTCGCGAAGGCGCGGCGCCACAACGCCATCGGCAGCAGCTTGCCGAGCGCGGTGGGCGGTGCGGCGTGCGGACGTTCGTCGAGCAGTTCGCGCTCCGACAGCGTGTCGAGAAACTGCATCACCGCCGAACGTGCTAGGCCGCTCTCGGCCATCAGCTGGCGCACGGTCACGTGGCGGTGGGACATCTGGTGCAGCATGCGCCGGTAGGCCGTGCGATGGAATCCTGCCGGCAGGTCGGGCCAAGCGGAAAGCTTGTACTGTTTCATGGGGCGATCTACCGGGAGCGCGGCCTCACGCCGCTGTGAACGCAGGTTAACCAGCGCGCCCGGACTGCGATAGGTCGACAGTCCCGAATATCGTGTTTTCCGTCACACCCGCCATGTGACCAAAGGAAACGAATGGCATGGTTTTGTGGCAGGGCCGGTGCTCGAGGTCACCGGAATCGCCTCACTACACTCCTGCGATGCTGATTCTCGGCTTCGAATCTTCCTGCGACGAAACCGGCGTGGCGCTGGTGGCGGCCGACCATGGCGAGCGCCCGCGACTGCTTGCCCACGCCTTGCACAGCCAGGTCGCCATGCACGAGGCCTACGGCGGTGTCGTGCCCGAACTCGCCTCGCGCGATCACATCCGTCGGGCCTTGCCGCTGACGCGACAGGTGCTTGCCGAGGCGGGCCGGGCGTTGGCCGATGTCGACGTGGTGGCCTACACGCGCGGTCCCGGGCTGGCTGGCGCGCTGCTGGTCGGCAGCGCGGTGGCCTGCGCGCTCGCCGCGGCGCTGGACCGGCCGGTGCTGGGCATCCATCATTTGGAGGGTCATCTGCTGTCGCCCTTCCTGTCGGTCGATCCGCCGCAGTTCCCGTTCGTGGCGCTGCTGGTCTCGGGCGGGCACACGCAGCTGATGCGGGTCGACGGTGTGGGCGATTACGCGTTGCTTGGCGAAACGATCGACGACGCGGCCGGCGAGGCCTTCGACAAGTCGGCCAAGTTGCTCGGCCTGGGCTACCCCGGCGGACCGGCGCTTGCCCGCCTTGCGGAGTTCGGCGACCCGACCGCCTATGCGCTGCCGCGGCCGTTGCTGCACCGGGATACGCTCGATTTTTCCTTCGCCGGACTCAAGACCGCGGTACGCACCCAGGTTCTGAAGCTCGGTGAGGGCGTCTGCGAGCAGCCGCGTGCCGACCTCGCGGCTGCCACGCAGGCCGCGATCGTGGAGGTGCTGGTGAAGAAGTCGCTCGCCGCGCTGCGGGCCACCAGGCTGCAGCGGCTGGTGGTGGCCGGTGGTGTGGGGGCGAATCGCAGCCTGCGGTCGCAGCTCGATGCCGCTTGCGCGAAGCGCGGCGTTCGTGTGCACTATCCGGAGGTGTCGCTGTGCACCGACAACGGCGCGATGATCGCGCTGGCCGCGGCCATGCGGCTGCAGGCCGGCCGCGCGACCGCACGACGCGACCACGCGTTCGACGTGCAGCCGCGCTGGCCGCTCGCCGCGCTGGACGTCGGGGTGCCCTGAGCGAGGCCCCGACGTTCGGTTCGCCGCCGGATCAGCCGACGGCGAGCTGCGTGGCCGGCTTGAGCTTCTTGGTCAGTGTCAGGCTCAGCACGCCGTTCTCCAGGCGAGCCTGGGAAGCGGACTCGTCCACCTCGACCGGCAACGTGAAGCTTCGGGCGTAGGCAGTGCGGCTGCGTTCGCGCACCAGCAACTGTTCGCCTTCGGCGGCCGGCGCGTCGGCGGGCGACGAAGCCTCGATGCTGATGCGCTTGCCGTCGATCGTGACCTTGACGTCTTCCTTCGCGACGCCGGGCATGTCGAGCTGCACGCTGTAGGTCTGCTCGGTCTCGCGCAGATCCAGTGCAGGCTGGCGGGTGACGTGCTCGGAAGCGGCGGCGGCGAAGACCCGTTCGACGTTGCCGTCGAACAGGCGGTCGAAGGCGCGGCCCAGGTTGCGGGCGTGGCCGTTGTAGGCGTGGCGGTGGGTGCGGGTGATGGGCATGACGAACATGGCGTTCTCCTAGAATCAGGTGGAAGGCAGCGAACGGCTGCCCATGCCGCCGAATTGAGAGCGGCATTTTTGTTTTCAAGGCCGTTGTATTTCGAGGCGCCGCCCTCACGCGGAGCGGCCTTTTTCGGGGGATCCCAGCGATGCGCGAGCTCATCCGGCAGCTGCCCGGCTCCAAGATCCGCGAGGTGGCCAATGCCGGGTTGGGCCGCAGCGACGTGCTGGCGTTCTGGTTCGGCGAGGGCGACGAAGTGACGCCCGGTTTCGTGCGCGACGCGGCCGTCGCGTCGCTGAAGCAGGGCGAAACCTTCTACTCGCACAACCTGGGGCTGCATGAACTGCGCGAAGCGCTGGCCGGCTATGTCGGTGCGCTCCACCGGCCGCTCGGGCCGGAGCGGATCGCCGTCACTTCCTCGGGCGTGAACGCGCTGATGATCGCGATGCAGGTCCTGGTCGGGGCCGGCGACGAGGTCGTGGCGGTCGTGCCGGTCTGGCCCAACCTGACTGCGCAGCCGGTCATTCTGGGCGCGCAGGTGACTCGCGTGCCGCTGCGGCCGCAGTCCGGCGCCTGGCGACTGGATCTGGACGAACTGCTGGCGGCGGTCACGCCACGCACCCGCGTGCTGCTGGTGAATGCGCCGAACAACCCTACCGGTTGGACGCTGAGCCGGGACGAGCAGGCGGCGATCCTGGCGCACTGTCGTCGCACCGGCACCTGGATCGTTGCCGATGAGGTTTACGAGCGGCTCTACTTCGGGGGCGGCGCGAGGGCCGGGGGGCCGCCGGCGGCGCCGTCCTTCCTCGACGTCGCCGACGCCGACGACCGCTTGCTGGTGGCGCACAGCTTTTCCAAGAGCTTCCTGATGACCGGTTGGCGGCTCGGCTGGCTGGTGCTGCCACCGGCCTTGCTGGACGCAGTGGGCAAGCTGATCGAGTTCAACACCTCGTGCGCGCCGGTCTTCGTGCAACGGGCCGGACTGGTGGCGGTGGAGGGGGCGGCGGCAACGCTGCCGAGCCTGGTCGGACACCTGCGAACCTGTCGCGACACCTTGCTGCCGGCGCTGCAGGCGCTACCCGGCTTGGAGGTGGCGGTGCCCGAGGGCGGCATGTACGCCTTCTTCCGCGTGGTGGGCGAGACGGACTCGCTGGCGTTCGCGAAGCGCCTCGTGGCCGAGGCTGGCCTGGGCCTTGCACCGGGCGCGGCCTTCGGGCCGGAGGCCGAAGGCTGGCTGCGCTGGTGCTTCGCGTCGAGCGACCCGGGCCGCCTGACGCAAGGGGTCGAACGCCTGCGGCAGGGACTGCGGCTATAATTTCGAGGTTTCGCGGCCCGCGGCTGCGTAACGTCAGCACGGCATGGGTCGGTTTCACCCGTGACCGCAAGTGGAAATCCGAAACCGTGGCACGCCGTTCCTGCGAGCGTCAGCGGTTTCATCGCAACCAGGAAACAGACATGGCAGTTGCCGACCTCAACATCTCCGAAATCGTCAAGTCGAACGCGCGCGGTGCTTCCGACACAGGATCGCCCGAAGTGCAAGTGGCCATCCTGACCGCTCGCATCAATGACCTGACCCCGCACTTCAAGACCCACGCCAAGGACCATCATGGTCGTCGCGGCCTGCTGAAGATGGTGAGCCGCCGCCGCAAGCTGCTCGACTACCTGAAGGGCAAGGACGCCGACCGCTATACCGCGCTGATCCAGAAGCTGGGCCTGCGCAAGTAAGCCGAATCGCATGACGAAGAGCCTGTCTGGCACCCCCAGCGCAGGCTCTTCGTGTTTTGGAGCAAGCCGCACGCGAGCGTCGATGTGTCATTCCAACGCGATTGCCGTTGCAGACGCGCTGGAATGGCATCCCGCTCGAGCGCTGAGCTCCCGGTGACAGGCGCCACCGATCGCGCCCCGAGTCGCCCCGGCGTACCGCGCCGGGCATCCAATTGGAGACAAGCATGAGCCTGTTCAACAAGATCACCAAGACCTTCCAATGGGGTCAGCACACCGTCACGCTGGAAACCGGTGAGATCGCCCGTCAGTCGGGGGGTGCGGTCATCGTCGACATGGACGGCACCGTGGTGCTGGCCACGGTCGTGGCCGCCAAGAACCCGAAGCCGGGCCAGGACTTCTTTCCGCTGACCGTCGACTACATCGAGAAGACCTATGCCGCCGGCAAGATCCCCGGCAGCTTCTTCAAGCGTGAAGGCCGCCCGAGCGAACTGGAAACGCTGACCAGCCGCCTTATCGACCGTCCGCTGCGCCCGCTGTTCCCGGAAGGCTTCTACAACGAGGTGCAGGTCGTCGTGCACGTGCTGTCGCTGAACCCCGAGGCGTCGGCCGACATCGCCGCGCTGATCGGCTCCAGCGCTGCGCTGGCGATCAGCGGCATCCCGTTCAACGGCCCGATCGGCGCGGCGCGCGTGGGCTACATCAACGGCGAGTACGTGCTCAACCCGGGCCCGACGCAGCTGGCCGATTCCAAGCTCGACCTGATCGTCGCCGGCACCGAGGCGGCCGTGCTGATGGTGGAGTCCGAGGCCGACCAGCTGCCCGAAGACATCATGCTCGGCGGCGTGGTATTCGGTCACGAGCAGGGCAACATCGCCGTGCGCGTGATCAATGAGCTGGTGCGCGAGGCCGGCAAGCCCGAGTGGCAGTGGACCCCGCCCGCCAAGGACGAGGACTTCATCGCCAAGGTCAATGGCCTGGGCGAAGCCAAGTTGCGCGCGGCCTACCAGATCCGTTCCAAGCAGGATCGCACGCAGGCCACCCGCGCGGCCTACGCCGAGGTGCTGGCCGCACTGGCCGCCGAAGGCGCGGCGGTCGACAAGGTCAAGGTCGAGAACCTGCTGTTCGACATCGAGGCCAAGATCGTGCGCAGCCAGATCCTGGCCGGCGAGCCGCGCATCGACGGCCGCGACACCCGCACGGTGCGTCCGATCGAGATCCGCTCCAGCGTGCTGCCGCGCACCCACGGCTCGGCGCTGTTCACGCGTGGCGAGACGCAGGCGCTGGTCATCACCACGCTGGGCACCGAACGCGACACGCAGCGCATCGACGCGCTGGCCGGCGAGTTCGAGGACCGCTTCATGTTCCACTACAACATGCCTCCTTTCGCCACCGGCGAGACGGGCCGCGTGGCTCGCCCAAGCGCCGCGAGATCGGCCACGGCCGTCTTGCCAAGCGCGCGCTGATCCCGGTGCTGCCGAAGAAGGACGAGTTCGCCTACGCGATCCGCGTCGTCTCGGAGATCACCGAATCGAATGGCTCCTCGTCGATGGCCTCGGTCTGCGGCGGCTGCCTGTCGATGATGGACGCGGGCGTGCCGCTGAAGGCCCACGTGGCTGGCATCGCGATGGGCCTGATCAAGGACGGCAACCGCTTCGCGGTGCTGACCGACATCCTGGGCGACGAGGATCACCTCGGCGACATGGACTTCAAGGTGGCCGGCACGACCACCGGCGTGACCGCGCTGCAGATGGACATCAAGATCCAGGGCATCACCAAGGAGATCATGCAGGTGGCGCTGGCGCAGGCCAAGGAAGCGCGTCTGCACATCCTCGGCAAGATGGTCAAGGCGCTCGGCGGTGCGAAGGAAGAGCTGTCGGTGTTCGCGCCGCGCCTCTACGTGATGAAGATCAACCCCGAGAAGATCCGCGACGTGATCGGCAAGGGCGGCGCCACCATCCGCGCGCTGACCGAGGAGACCGGCACGCAGATCAACATCGAGGAAGACGGCACCATCACCATTGCGTCGACCGACGGCGACAAGGCCCAGGCGGCCATGAAGCGCATCGAGGAGATCACGGCCGAGGCCGAGATCGGCAAGGTCTACGAGGGCCCGGTCACGAAGATCCTGGACTTCGGCGCGCTGGTCAACATCCTGCCCGGCAAGGACGGGCTGCTGCACATCAGCCAGATTGCCCACCAACGCGTGGAGAAGGTCACCGACTTCCTGACCGAAGGCCAGATCGTCAAGGTCAAGGTCCTGGAGACCGACGAGAAGGGGCGCATCAAGCTGTCGCTGAAGGCGCTGCTCGAGCGGCCCGAGGGCTATGTCGAGGAAGAGCGCCCGCGCCGTGAATACGGTGACCGGGGCGATCGCGGTGACCGCGGCCGTGACCGGGGCGACCGCCCGCCGCGTCGCGAGCGTGGCGACGCGCCGCAGGCC
>NZ_AZND01000125.1:0-10090 GCF_000576205.1 Methylibium sp. T29
CGCCGGCGCCGCCGCGTGCTGGCGCCGAGCGACCGGGTCTGGCTCTGCTGCGGCAGGCACGCACGGCGCGCGTGACCACGCAGATCGAGGGGCTCGACGACGACGGCGCTGCCACGCGCATCCCCGGCGTCTCGGTTGCCGACCAGCCTCCGAGCCAGCCGCGCGTACGCGTCATTGCCCTGATCCCGGCCACCGGCTTCTCGCTCAGCCGCGAGGACCGCTACCTGGTGGTGAGCCAGCTGTTGCCGGCCACGCTGGCAGCCAACGCGCTCGCGGTGCAGAGCGCCTACCGCGAGTACCAGCAACGCTCGCTGGCGCGCGAGGGCCTGCGCAAGATGTACATCGGCACGCTGACGCTGACACTGATCCTTGCCGTGTTCGGCGCGATGCTGCTGGCGGTGACCTTCGGCAACCGGCTGGCACGTCCTCTGCTGCTGCTCGCCGACGGCGTGCGCGAGGTGGCCCGCGGAGACCTGAGCCCGAAGCCGGTGTTCGCGTCGGGCGACGAACTCGGCGGCCTGACGCGCTCGTTCGCCGACATGACCCAGCAACTCGCCGACGCCCGCGGCCTGGTCGAGCAGAGCGTGGCCGAGCTCGAGACGGCGCGTGGCAAGCTGCAGGCCATCCTCGACAACATGAGCGCCGGGGTGATCGTGTTCGATCGCGACCGTCGCATCGACAGCGTGAACGCCGGTGCGACCCGCATCCTGCGCGTGCCCTTGTCGGCCCATCTCGCCGCGGGCTCGCCGAAGTGCCCGGCCTCGAGGGCTTCGACGCGGCGCTGACCCGACGCTTCGACCAGATCGAGAGCGGCTCCGAACTCGGCGACCGAGACCACTGGCAGGATTCCTTCGAACTCACGACAGCCCCCGACCGCGATCCGCTGACCCTGCTGGTGCGCGGCGCGCCGCTGCCGGCCGGCGGCCAGGGCAGTACCGCGCGGCTGGTGGTGTTCGACGACATCACCGAGCTCGTCTCGGCGCAGCGCGCCGAGGCCTGGGGCGAGGTGGCGCGCCGGCTCGCGCACGAGATCAAGAACCCGCTCACGCCGATCCAGCTGTCGGCCGAGCGCATCCAGCACCGGCTCGAAGCCAAGCTGGAGGTACCGGACCAGCAGATGCTGGCCAAGTCTGTGAGCACCATCGTCACCCAGGTGCAGGCGATGAAGCAGCTGGTCAACGAGTTCCGCGATTACGCCCGCCTGCCGGCGGCCCAGCTGGCGCCGCTGGACCTCAACGCGCTGGTGTCCGAGGTGCTGGGCCTGTACGCGGAGGTGCAGGAGTCGGGCCGCCTGCGCGTCGAGCTGGCCGAGGGTCTGCCGCGGATCCAGGGCGACGCCACACAGTTGCGGCAGGTGGTGCACAACCTGGTGCAGAACGCGCTGGACGCGGTGGCCGAGCGGCCCGACGGCCAGGTCCGGCTGCGCACCGAGGGGCACTCAACGAGCGCGGCGAGTGGCGCGCTGTGCGACTGGTCGTCGCCGACAACGGCCCCGGCTTCAGCGAACGCATGCTCAAGCGTGCGTTCGAGCCCTATGTGACCACCAAGACCAAGGGCACAGGGCTCGGGCTTGCCGTGGTCAAGAAGATCGCCGACGAGCATGGCGCGCGCATCCGCCTGGCCAACCTCGCGGGCGACGCGGTGGCCAGGGGCGACGCGCCGTCTGTCGGGGGGCACAAGTTTCGCTATCATTTTCGAAATGGCTGCCCCCCGGGGTCAGCCTTGAGGCCACGCCGACACGGCATGTGCCACGCACCGGGACCCCATGGCGACCATCCTTGTTGTAGACGACGAACTCGGCATCCGCGCACTGCTGTCGGACATCCTGAGCGACGAGGGCCATAGCGTCGAACTGGCCGAGAACGCCGCCGAGGCCCGGGCGTCGAGAGAGCGTGCGCGGCCCGATCTGGTGCTGCTCGACATCTGGATGCCGGACGTCGATGGCGTCACGCTGCTCAAGGAATGGGGCAGCTGCAACCTGCTCACGATGCCGGTGATCATGATGTCGGGCCACGGCACGATCGACACGGCCGTCGAGGCGATCAAGTTCGGCGCGATGGCCTTCCTCGAGAAGCCGATCACGCTGCAGAAGCTGCTGCGGGCCGTCGAGCAGGGCCTGGCCAAGCCGGCCTCGCGGCCGGTGGCCACCGTGACGCCGCTGCGTCCCGGCGAGCGCGGTGACGCGCTCGCCATCGATTCGCAGCACGGCGGGCTGCCCGGCGCCCAGCCGACCGCCCTCGGCCTGCAACCCGAGCAGAGCTTCGAACTCGACCGGCCGCTGCGTGAAGCGCGCGACGCCTTCGAGAAGGCCTACTTCGAGTTCCACCTCGCACGCGAGAACGGCAGCATGACGCGCGTGGCCGAGAAGACCGGGCTGGAGCGCACCCACCTGTACCGCAAGCTCAAGCAGCTCGGCGTGGACCTCAGCCGGGGCAAGAAGGGCGCGGCCGCCTGAACGGCCGGCGGTGCTGCTACACTGCGGCCCCTTGGCTCGGTAGCTCAGTTGGTAGAGCAGCGGATTGAAAATCCGCGTGTCGGTGGTTCGATTCCGCCCCGAGCCACCAAATCCGAAACGGCCCCCTGTGTGGGGCCGTTTGCAATTCCAGGTGCCGGCGAGCCGGCACCTCGAAGCCACCGGTCGACGAGTCCGGCCTGCCCCGGATATCACCCGCCATCGAACCTTCTGCGCGGCGCCTGCTCCAACCGGCCCGGGAGGGAGCGCGCACTACAATGCGCGCTGTCGCTGGTGCAACCAATTCAAGGACGAGACAGTGTTCATTTCCGAAGCTTTTGCCCAGGCCGCTCCGGCCGCCGCCGCCGGTGGGGAGTCGAGCCTGCTCACGATGCTGCCGCTCGTGCTGATGTTCGTGGTGCTGTATTTCGTGATGATCCGCCCGCAGATGAAGCGCCAGAAGGAGCACAAGGCGATGGTCGATGCGCTGGCCAAGGGCGACGAGGTCGTCACCGCCGGTGGCGTGCTCGGCAAGGTGGCGAAGATCGGTGACACCTACCTGCATGTCGAGGTCGCCAGCGGCGTGGAACTGCAGGTGCAGCGTTCCGCCGTGGTGCAGGTGCTGCCCAAGGGCACGCTGAAGTAAGCGCAGGCGATCGTGCCGCCTGTGCGGCGCGAGGCCCGAAGGCCGCGGTCACCGCTGGGTGTCGCGGCCTTTCGTGCAAACAAGGGCGCCGTGTGGCACGGTGCCAGGACGGGGGGTCGCCCCCGAGGATGCTGCAATGAACCGCTACCCATGGTGGAAGTACGCGATCCTGGCGATCGCGCTGCTGGTCGGGCTGGTCTATACCTTGCCCAATTTCTTCGGTGAGGCACCTGCCGTGCAGGTGTCGAGTGGCAAGGCCACGCTGAAGGTCGACGCGACGGTGGTGCCGCGCGTCGAGCAGGCCTTGCAGGCGGCCGGACTGCAGGCCGATTTCGTGCAACTCGATGGTGCGTCGATCAAGGCACGCTTTCGCGACACCGATGCGCAGATCAAGGCCAAGGACGCCATTGCCAAGGCCTTGAACCCTGACCCGGCCGATCCGGGCTACATCGTCGCGCTGAACCTGCTGTCGCGTTCACCGACCTGGCTGCGATCGCTGCATGCGCTGCCGATGTACCTGGGCCTCGACCTGCGCGGCGGGGTGCATTTCCTGATGCAGGTCGACATGAAGGCGGCGCTCACCAAGCGCGCCGATGTGCTGACCGGCGACATCCGCAGCCTGCTGCGCGACAAGAGCATCCGCCACGCCGGCATCGCGCGTGAAGGCAACACGGTCACGATCGCCTTCCGCGACGCGGCGACGCGCACCGCCGCGCGGGCGGTGCTGACCGAGCCGCTGCCCGACCTGCAGTGGTCCGAGGCGGCCCGTGACAGTGAATTCACGCTGACCGGCAGCCTGAAGGCCGAGGCGGCGCGCCGCGTGCAGGATCAGGCCATCAAGCAGAACATCACCACGCTGCACAACCGGATCAACGAACTCGGCGTGGCCGAGCCGGTGATCCAGCAGCAGGGCGCGGACCGCGTGGTGGTGCAGTTGCCGGGCGTGCAGGACACGGCGAAGGCGAAGGACATCATCGGCCGGACCGCGACGCTCGAACTGCGCATGGTGGACGACAGCGCCGAGGCGGCCGCCGCCGCGACCGGCAGCGGGCCGGTGCCGTTCGGGGCCGAGCGCTACGTGGAGCGCGGCGGTGCCGCGCTGATCGTCAAGCGCCAGGTCATCCTCACCGGTGACAGCCTGACCGACGCGCAACCCGGTTTCGACGGCCAGACGCAGGAACCGGCCGTGCACCTGACCGTGGACGCCAAGGGCGCACGCATCATGCGCGACGTCTCGCGCGACAACGTCGGCAAGCGCATGGCGATCCTGCTGTTCGAGAAGGGCAAGGGCGAGGTCGTGACGGCGCCGGTGATTCGCGGTGAACTCGGCTCGCGCTTCCAGATCTCGGGCCGCATGACGACGCAGGAGGCGAGCGATACGGCGCTGCTGCTGCGTGCCGGTTCGCTGGCGGCGCCGATGGAGATCGTCGAGGAGCGGACCATCGGTCCGAGCCTTGGCGCCGAGAACATCGACAAGGGCTTCAACAGCGTGATCTACGGCTTTGCCGCGATTGCCGCGTTCATGTGCGCCTACTACCTGCTGTTCGGCGTGTTCTCGACCATTGCGCTGGCGGTGAACCTGCTGCTGCTGGTGGCGGTGCTGTCGATGCTGCAGGCCACGCTCACATTGCCCGGCATCGCGGCGATCGCGCTGACGCTGGGGATGGCGATCGACGCCAACGTGCTGATCAACGAACGGGTGCGCGAGGAACTGCGCGCCGGCGCTTCGCCGCAGGCCGCGATCCACACCGGCTACGAGCGCGCCTGGGCCACGATCTTCGATTCGAACATCACCACGCTGATTGCGGGCGTTGCGCTGCTGGCCTTCGGCTCAGGTCCTGTCCGCGGCTTCGCGGTTGTGCACTGTCTCGGCATCCTGACCTCGATGTTCTCCGCGGTGCTGTTCTCGCGTGGTCTGGTGAATCTCTGGTACGGGCGGCGCAAGAAGCTCAAGGGCGTGTCGATCGGTCAGGTATGGCGTCCGGACGGCGCTGTGCCGCCGGCGGCCCAGGCCTGAGTAGAAGGAGACGGTTCCATGGAGTTCTTCCGCATCAAGCGCGACATCCCGTTCATGAAACACGCGTTGATCTTCAACGTCGTGTCCTTCGTGACCTTTGCCGCCGCCGTGTTCTTCCTCGTGACGCGCGGTCTGCACCTGTCGATCGAGTTCACCGGCGGCACGGTGCTCGAGGTCGAGTACGCCAAGACGGCCGACGTGCCCAAGGTGCGCAGTGCGGTCGAGGCGCTCGGTTTCGGTGAGGTGCAGGTGCAGAACTTCGGCACCTCGCGCGACGTACTGGTCCGGCTGCCGTTGCGGGGCGACGTCAAGCAGCAGGAGGTGGTGGGCCGTGTGTTCAGCGCGCTGTGCGCGGCCGAAGGCGGTCAGGTCACGCAGTCGCAATCGGTCAGCGACAAGGGCGAGTCGGTCAGCGCGCAGGTCTGCGACGCCGGCGGCGCGCAACCGGTGATGCTCAAGCGCAGCGAGTTCGTCGGGCCGCAGGTCGGCAAGGAACTGGCGACCGACGGTGCGATGGCGCTGGGCTTCGTCGTCATCGGCATCATGATCTATCTTGCGATCCGCTTCGAATGGAAGTTCGCGGTCGCGGCGATCGTCGCCAACCTGCATGACGTGATCATCATCCTGGGCTTCTTCGCCTTCTTCCAGTGGGAATTCTCTCTGTCGGTGCTGGCGGCCGTGCTGGCGGTGCTGGGCTATTCGGTCAACGAGTCGGTGGTCATCTTCGACCGGATTCGCGAGGCCTTCCGCCGCTATCGCAAGATGAACACGCACCAGGTGATCGACCATGCGATCACCTCGACCATGAGCCGCACCATCATCACGCACGGGTCGACGCAGATGATGGTGTTGTCGATGCTGGTGTTCGGCGGTGCGACGCTGCACTACTTCGCAGTCGCACTGACGATCGGCATCTTGTTCGGCATCTACTCTTCGGTGTTCGTCGCCGCGGCCATTGCGATGTGGCTGGGCGTCAAGCGGGAGGATCTGATGAAGGCGGGCAGCGTCAAGGGCGGCGATCCCGACGACCCGAATGCCGGGGCCGTGGTGTAGAGTTGAAACAGTCTGTCTAATCACCGTCCGCCCCTATCCTCCATGGCCACCCCAGCCGCCCCATCCGCCCTGGCCGCTCAAGCGCGGCGGGTGTATATGGAGTCGCTGCTGCTCGCGGTGCCGACCGCGGTGCAAGGGGTGCTCGACGGTGCCCACCGACTGGCGAACGAGAAGGCCGAACCGCAGCTGGCGCACAAGCGCATGAACGCGGCCATCGACCTGACCCGACCCGCACCGCAGTGGCAGCAGGCGCTGATCGACAGCCTCGGTGCCATGCCGCGCATCAGCACCTCGGGCGGCAGGACGTCGCTCGGCGCAGCTGCGGCGTCCAGCATGGGCAGTGGGCGCGACACGCTGCAACTGGTCGACGACGACACCATCGAGGTGGAAATCCTCAGCTCTCGCCTGGCGCTGGCCATGATGGACAAGGCTTCGTGGGAGTTCACGGACCTGCGCGCCCGCATGTCCAGCCTGGAGCGTCGCGAGGAACTCGACAGTGGCGACGCGCTGCGACCGCATGTGGTGGCACGTATCGTGATCGACAGCTGGCGGTCGGCCGGCCTGTCGCTGGAGCACTGGCGGACCGTGCAGAAGGTGATCCACGCGGCCTTCGGGAGATGGTCGAGGAGTCCTACCACGAGACCAACCGCTGGCTGCTCGGTGAGGGCGTGCGTCCCGAAATCGACCTGCGGCCCCTGATCCGCCGTTCGACCGGCGCACATGTCGCGTCGATCCCGGTGACGACGGGCTTCGGCGACATGGCGGAGGCGCAGGGCGGCCTGCGGCGCGCGAATGTCGTCATTGCCGGCACGACGACGTCGACCCGCGGGGCCGGTGTCGGCGAGGAAACCCGGTTGATGACGCGCATGAGCAATCTGGCTCGTACGGCCGGGCATGCGGAAGCGGTGCTGGGTCGACTCAACAAGCTGGTGGGCCGGCAGGTGCCATCGTTCGCCGACACGGCGGAGATGCAGCCCTCAACTGGTTTCAAGCGGGCGATCGCGGAAGCGCAGAGCGGCATCCAGCGCCAACTGGCCACCACCGGACGCGACGAGCGCGCCGCGATCAGCACCCCGGCGCTGCTGCAGGAGTTGCAGCAGCGCAAGCAGGCACTCAAGGAAGCCGCCAGCACGCCGGTCGAGCGCGCCACCATCGAGATCGTGGCGTTGCTGTTCCAGAGTATCCTGACTGAAGAGAAGATCCCGGCGGTTGTTCGCGTGTGGTTCGCTCGCCTGCAGATGCCGGTGCTGCGCGTGGCGGTCAGCGAGCCCGATTTCTTCGCCACCACCGACCATCCGGCGCGCAAGCTGATCGACCGCATGGGCGCCTGCGTGATGGGCTTCGACATCAGCTCGCGGGCCGCGGGCGATGCGCTCGACAAGGAAATCAAGCGCGTGGTGCAGGTCGTGGAGGCCTACCCCGACACCGGTCGTCGGGTGTTCCAGACCGTCCTGACCGAGTTCGAGCGCTTCCTCGAGCATTATTTCAAGACCGAGAACGAGGCGACGCGCAAGGGCGTGTCGCTCGCGCAGCAGGTCGAGCAGCGCGAGACGATGGCGATCCAGTACACGATCGAGCTGCGCAAGATGCTCAACGAGGTGCCGGTGCAGGAAGGCGTGCGCAACTTCCTGTTCCATGTCTGGGCCGATGTGCTGGCCACGATGGCGCTGAAGACGGGAGCCGCCAGCGATGCCACCAAGATCATGAAGCGCGCTGCCGCCGATCTCATCTGGTCGGCGGGTGCAAAGGTGTCGCGTGAAGAACGCGCCGACGTGATTCGCCGCCTCCCGCCGCTGCTGAAGACGCTGCGCGAAGGCATGGCGGAGGCTGGCCTCGCTCCCGAGAAGCAGGACGAGCACATCCAGGCGCTGAACGACTCGCTGGCGGCGGCCTTCACTGCCAAGGCGGCAGCGATTCCCGCCGAGCGTCTCGAGGAGTTGATGGCGCGACTCGAGGACCTCGAGGAAATGCTGCCCGATGCCGACGAGATGCAGATCGACGAGTCCATCGTGATGGACCTGTCAGGGCATGAAAGCACCGAACTGCAGATCGTGACTGAGGGGGGATCGATGCCGACGCCAGCCATGATCGCCTGGGCGCGCGAACTGCAGGTCGGCGGTTGGTACATGCTCGAGCACCGGGGTCGCATCGAGTCGGTGCAACTGGCCTGGCATGGCATGCGGAAACAACTCAGCCTGTTCGTCTCGCAGCAGGGCCGCGGCACGCTGTTCCAGCAGCACCGGCTGGCGTCCTATCTGCAGGCCGGCCTGCTGGTTCCGGCGCAAGATGAGGCCCTCACGGTGCGCGCGACCCGCAGCGCGCTGGCCAAGCTAGACGCTGACCCGCAGCGCTTGCTGAACTGAATGGACGAGGGGCGCGGCAACCGCGCCGGTTCGTCAGTGGATCAGACGATCCTCGTCATCGACGAACAACTCGTCGAGGATCAGTGCGTCGGGCTCTTCACCCAGCTCCAGAACACCATCAGAACGATGATCTTCAGGTCTTCGACGGCCAGCGGACCAGCGGGAATCGCCATCGCGCGATCGATCACCATCTCGCGCATCGGTGCGCGCAACACACCGGCCGATTCGAGAAAGCTGACGAAGCCGATCGAGGCCTCGCCCAGGTGTTCCTGCTCCATCGGCGAATAAACGCGCAGCGCATGCGCACTCTGCTCGCCGCTGTGTGACTCGGCGGCCGTCGCCAAACCGTCCAGCCAGCTCAGCGCGTCCTCGATCTCCTCGTTCTCGAAGCCCACCGCAGAGAGCTTGCGAGACAGCTGCCGGTGATCGGGGCACGCGTCGGGCTGCCAGTAGTTTTCGTAGAGATACACGAGCACGTCGAACATGCGACAAGATACCACAGGGGGTGTCAGGCGAAGGGCGCCGCCGGCATTCGCCGGCACGGATGCGGGGCGTTCAGCGTGCAGGGTCTCAGGCCTGTACGAGGCGCTGGAACAACTGGCCTGGCAAACGAACCACGTCGCCACTCAGTTCAAGTGCCAGTAAGCGAGCGCTCAATTCGGCTGGGGGCCACCCGATCCGGGCGCTCAGTGCGTCAAGAGTGACGGGATCGTGGCCGAGGGCGGCCAGTACCGGGTCTTCTACGGACGGGCTTGACGTGGTGGGCGAGGGCCTGTCTGGCGCGTCGAACCACCGCAGTTCCTCAAGGATGTCCGCCGCGCTGTCGACCAGTTTGGCGCCCTGCTTGATCAGCGCGTGACAGCCGCGTGACTGGGGCGCGTGAATCGAGCCCGGAATCGCGAAGACCTCCCGACCGGCTTCGAGCGCCAGCCGTGCGGTGATCAGCGAGCCCGACTGCAACGCGGCCTCGACCACCAGCGTACCTCGGGTCAGGCCGGCGATCAGGCGGTTGCGCAGTGGGAAGTGTGCGGCAATCGGGGGCGTTCCCAGCGCGTACTCGCTCACCATCAGCCATCGCGGGCAATCCGGTGAGCCAACTTCAGATGCCGCTTCGGATAGACGCGATCGAGCCCGGTGCCGACGACCGCGATCGTCGACCCCTCGCCTGCCAGTGCACCGTCGTGGGCGGCGCCATCGATGCCGAGCGCCAGCCCGGATACAACGGTCAGGCCGGCGTGGCTCAGGGCGGTGGCGAAGGCGCGGGCGTTCTCGGCGCCCTGCGGCGTCGGATTGCGGCTGCCAACCACGGCCACGCTCGGTGCATTCAGCAACGCCAAGCGGCCCACGGCATGGATCAGCAGGGGTGGGTCGGCGGTCTCGAGCAAAGCGCGGGGGTAGGCCGGGTCGCCGAGCGCCACCACGTGGCGCTCCTCCCCTGCGTCAAGCCACTGCCAAGTCGCTTCGATCAGTACGTCGAGCGAGGGGGGCGGCGACCGCAACGCCGCGGCCTTTTCCGCCGTCAGCAGCTCTCTCAGGGCGACGGGCGGAGCGTCAAAGAC
>NZ_AZND01000126.1:0-10070 GCF_000576205.1 Methylibium sp. T29
CCACGCGCCAGCTCGCCAAGCGCCAGCTCACCTGGCTGCGCGGCATGCCGTGGCGCCGGACGGTGGCCTGCGACGCGCCCGACGCAGCGCACAGGTGGTGGCGCTGGCGCGGCAACTGGTCGACGAGCGCGAGGCCGCGGCATGAGCCTGCTCGCCATCGACGGCCTCGCGAAGCGCTACGGCGACAGCACCGTGTTCGAGCAGGTGTCGCTGCGCGTCGAGGCGGGCGAGTTCGTCGCGCTGCTCGGCGAATCGGGCGTGGGCAAGTCGACGCTGCTCAACGCCATCGCCGGGCTGGACACGGTGGATGCCGGCCACGTGCTGCTGGACGGCGACGACGTGACCGCCCTGCCCGAGCGCGCGCTGGCGCTGCTGCGGCGCGCGAAGCTCGGCTTCGTGTTCCAGGCCTTCCACGTGCTGCCGCACCTGAGCGTGGCCGACAACGTGGCGCTGCCGCTGCTGCTGCTGGGCGCCCCCGATCCGGCGCGCGTGCAGTCGGTGCTGGACGCGGTGGGCCTGGGCGGGCTGGGCGAGCGACTGCCGCAACAACTGTCGGGCGGCCAGCTGCAGCGCGTGGCGATCGCCCGCGCGGTGGTGCACCGACCGCGCCTGATCCTGGCCGACGAGCCCACCGGCAACCTCGACCCCGCCACCGCCGAGCGGGTGATGGACGTGCTGGCTCACGAGGTGAAGCAGCAAGGCACGGCCTGCCTGCTGGTCACCCACTCCACGGCCGCGGCGGCACGGGCCGACCGCGTGCTGCGGCTCACGCCGAAGGGCGTGCAGCCGGCCGCGGCCTGAAGGCGCGGCCGGGCCTCGCGGTTCAGCCGCAGGGGTTCTCGGCCACGGCCTTCTGCGGGTCGGCCGCGAACTCGTTGAAGGCGCCGATCGCACGGCCGGCGTAGGTGATCGCGGCGGTGGCGACCGGCGTGGTGTGTGGCGGTGCGCTGATGAACTCTTCGTGGACACCTTGCGGACAGTCCGCATGCGGGTCGGTGGCCCGCCTCTGCATGCGGTGCTGCTCGCCACAGGAACTTCACGGGGTGATGACCGCTTTCGCTCCTCATCAGCCAGTCATTGACGCGTGCTGAGCGGCTCTTTGGCAGCGGTTGCTGCCAGTGGCCGTCAGTCGGTGACAGCGCCGTCACCGGCACCAAGCTGACATTCGCTGCCACCGCGAGCGCCACCCGTGAGTGCGCGGCGAACGTCAAGGTGACATCGCTGGACGGGTACGCTCCTGGAGATTTCCGCTCCAAAAGTCCTTCGCCGCCTGCTAGTCCCACAAGACGGGGCCCAGCCCATCCAGGAACGTGCGGTGCTGTTCTGCCGACGGACCTTCTGCAATGGTGGTGGCAGAAAGGTCATGGCACTCACGGCCCGGCCTTAGTCGGCGTAGGTGGTACCGGATTGCACCTGTGCCTCTAGGTATCGGAGCGCGAGCACAACGGGCTCCGCTTCGTGCAAGCAGATGGTGGATTCCGCCAAGATGCTAGGGGTTGCGGTATGAAGGAGGGTTGCAGCTGCGACAACCGCCCCAAGTAGCGCTGCTGCAATGAGGGGTGTGAGCTTCACGGGGTCTTTCGGATTGGCAGATGCCACCTGTAGTGACCCGCCTCCGACATCCCCCACGTTTTTGCCGCTGCGCAGCGACAGAGGTGCTGTACCATGCCCGCAAGGCGTCTGAGCCGAACCTGTTCCCGGGTTAAATCAGACACAGCACTTGGCGCCACCGAACGGACTTCAATCCGGGTCGATGCGTAATCGGGAAACGTCGACCACGCAGATTGGAGTGCCGTATGGCCGCTACACCCCTTTGCGAGGCACCGCTCGCCGCCCTCAAGAAGTCGCTCCGCGACGAGTTCCCCCACGTCAAGTCGTCGCACCTGAGCGAGGCGCTGGCCCACAGCCTGGGCTTCCGGACCCACGCCGCCATGCAGGCAGCGATGGTCGGGCCTGAGCAAGACCGTCCCTTCGCCCTGCTGCAGACGCAGCGCTTCGTCGAGCGCCTGAAGCAGCTCGGCTACGAGGACGACCCAGAGTTCGACTTCGAGATGACCATCCTCACGCCCGTGCCGGGCGTCGTCTCGACGGTGCCGGACTCTGCCTACGACATTGAATACAAGACGACGCGGCAGAAGGCCTGGCGCAACCTGATGGTCTGCGCTGTGAACGCCGCCCTGGAGCAGAAGCTGTTCACCCTCCGGCCTGGCGACAACCGCTTCCCGGACAACATGCGCCGCGGCGAGGTCTTCGACTTCGTACTGCCCAACGGGCTGCCGGCCCGTGGGTCTGTCTCAGATGCCGGCTTCAACGAGCTGTCTGTGCACGCCGCGGTGAATCCCAAGGGCGACATGGTCCGCGCCTTCAACGGCGGCTTTGACGCCGGCGACGCCTTCGGCACAACCTGGGTCGAGCGTGAGCGGGGCGCGTGGATGCAGTCGTCAGACAGCTCGTTCAACTGCCGGAAGGGCCTGTTGGACCATCTTGCCGCGCTGCAAGTCGAGCCGATGGGCTACGGAGACCGCGGGCGGGTCATCATGTGAGGCACAGCGAGCCCGTCTCCACGTCGCGACGGGTCCACGCACCAGAGCACATCTGGCGCTAACGATAACAACAACTTCAGGAGGCCTGCTTGCACGCGATTCCCTTCGAAATCCCGCCGCCCAAGAACGAGGCGGACTTCGAGCGCATGTGCGCGCACGTGTACGGCGTCGTCTTCGATTACCGGATGCCCAAGATGAACGGCCGTCGTGGCCAAGTTCAGGGTGGCGTCGACGTCTTCGTGAAGGAAGCTGGCGTCGGGCGGGTCGGTATCCAGTGCAAGAAGTACACGATGAAGCCCGTCAAGTGGGACGACGTCGTGGACGAGGTCGGAAAGGCCGACAAGCACGGCACGCCCATCAAGAAGCTCATTCTGGCTACCACCGCGCCGAACGACGCGGCCTTGCTGAAGAAGGTTCAGGAACTCTCCGACGCGCGCGAAGCCAAGGGGCTGTTCCCAGTTGAGGTGGAGTTCTGGGAAGACATCTGCAATCACATTGACCGGTTCCCGGTCCTTCAAGACAGCTACGCACCGAACAGCCCTGGCGCCGCCTACCACCGACAGGACGCGGCTCTCAGCAACTTGCAGACCCTTGTCCTGGAGCAGCGCGACACGCTGCTCGGCATGTCTGCGCTTCCGACTGCCCGGCTCGACTCCGTCGACCGGCTCATCTCGGACCAGCTAGACCGAACCAACGAGCTCCTGAAGGCGGGCCGATACCGCGACGCGCTCGACCACCTAGCCGTCGTCGGCAAGGACCTTGGGCCCTTCGACGCCCACCAGAAGGCCCGCTGGTACCTGCAGAAGGGCCTCAGTCTCTGGTTCATGCGCCTGGACGACGGAGAGGCGGCCCATCTGTTCCTGAAGGCGTTCGAGCTCTACCCGAACGACGAACGCATGGCTGCGGCTCAGGTCCGAGGCTCATGCTTGAGAAGAAGCTGCCTGAGGCTAGTTCTGCGGGAGAGGCGGCGCTCGAGCGGTTCCCTGATTCCCAGCAAGTCTGGTTCGCGCTGGCCAACGCCCGCCTCGTTCAAGGCGAGCCGGTTCGGATGTCCGACGTGCCTGAGGCGTTGAAGCAAGAGCCCGATACGCTGCAGTTCCTGGCGCAGGCTGAGCTCAAAGCTGGGAATCTGGACGCAGCCATCAAGTTCAGCCAGGAAGCGGCCAACCATCCCGCAGCTGCGTTCTTCATCCGGGCCAACGCGCTTCGCATCGCCGCTGAGTGCGGTTCGAGGTTCCCGGTAGGTGCGATGACGGGCGCGCTGCCGGTGCGTGAGACCGAGGCACTCGAGTTCGCGGTCGCTCAGTTCAACCCGTGGCATGAGCGCCTTTGGCAGATTCAGTCCGAGTCAGTGACGGAGACCGTCGCCCACCTCGGCTACGCGTTGTTGATGCTGCACCGCTTTGGCGACGCGCTGGCTCTTGCCAAGGACGCTGAGGCGCAGGGGCATCGCTCCGCCGAGATTCTCCGCACCCAGGTGACCGCTCTCTTCGAGCTGGACCGTGAAACTGAGCTTCTCGCTCTTGCGACGGGGCGACTGGCCGAGATGAACGACGCCAGCTTGACTGTCGTGGGTCAAATCGCCGCCAAGAACGGAAACCTGGCGCTGCTGAAGCAGACGCGGGACGCAGCGCTGGCGCGAGACCCCGTCGACAGCGAGACGGCTGAGCTGCTGGCTGCCCTCCGCTGGGACGCGTTGACCCGAGCCGACCAGCAGGACGCGGCCGTCAGCGAGGTGATTGCAGCCAAAGTCGATGAGACCGGCGGTCTCATTTCTGCCTGCGTCGCGGCGCGCGTCCTCAACCGTGCAGGCCGCGCGCTGGAGGCCGACGCCATCGTGCAACGCGCCAAGACCTTGGTCACCGAGGAGAGCAATGACGGCCAACGGCTGATGCTGGCGGAATTGCTGTTCTCCATGGGGCGGTTCTTCGAGGCCGGGGCCCTGTTCGAACGGCTGGTGACGCCCGGTCGCCTCTCCGACCTGCACAACAGGCTGCTCGCGTGCTACGTGCGGTCTCACAACCGGCGCAAGGCCAAGGAGATGCTCGCAGGTCTGCCCGCAGAGTGGATTGACAACGACGAAACCCGCAACCTCGCCATCGAGCTGGGGCAGCAAGCGGCCGACTGGGCCTTCGTGCGCCCGTTGATGGACGCCCAGTTGAAGAAGCATCCGACCGCGGCTGGAAGCTGGGTCTTCAAGATGGGCGTGAGCCTGCACTCATCGACGCCGCCTGAGTTTCAGAACGACCTTCGCAGTGTCCCGGAGCTGCTTGAGGGCCGCATTCAGCCGATGGCGCAGCTGGCTACGCTGGAACTTCGCTACGGCGAGGCTGAACGGGGCATGCGTCGGCTCTATCGAATGCTTCGCCGCAACCTGGATGAGCCGGGGGCGCTGTCGGCGTACTTCATCTCGGTCGTAGCAGCACCGGGCACGTTGCCGCTCATGGACGAGAACCTCCCGGCGGTCGTGCCGGGCAGTTGCGTCACGCTGGTTGATGAGTTCGGGCACGCTACGCAGCTGGTCATCGACCCGTCGAACGTAGGAGAGCTGCCGAAGCGCACAGGCTACGCGGACCAAGCCGCACCGGAGGCGGCGGCGATGCTCGGTGCCGTGCTTGGGCAACAGGTCAGCCTTCCGGCCCTCGCGTTTGGCGACACGAAGGCGTACACGGTGACCGCCATCCAGTCGGCGTACCGACACATGCTGCAGGTCGTGCAGGAGCGGGCCCGTGAATTGGGCGGGCTGCCGAACATGAAGATGGTCCCTGTCGGCATGACCGGCGACGGGGAGCGCGACCTCGCGCATATGAAGGCCGAAGTCATGCGCTCTTCGGCCATTGCGCGGCAGCTCTTCGACGTTTACGCCACGGGGCACATGACGCTCTCCGGCTTCGCCGAACGTCAGGGTCGCAGCACCGTTGAAGTCGTCTTGGGCTGGCCATCTGAAGGACCGCCGCTCTTTGTCGGTACGGGCATCGAGGCAGAGCGCGTTGCCGCGCTTCAGCTGCTCGCACGACCCGACGCGGTCTACGTCATCGACGCCATGACCATCGCCGAACTCGTCAATCTTGGGGTTCAAGAGGCGCTCGGTCACCTTCCAAAGGTGCTTGTGTCGTCAGTGACCAAGACGATGCTGGAAGGGCTCGTGCGCGAGGCCGAAGAAGACCGAAGTGTCGCGACCAGCACGGAAGTCGAAGGGCAGCTTGCCCTCATCGAGCACGACGCTCGGTACCACGCGCGCCGCATTGAGTTCTTCAAGGCGCTGCTTGCCGCAGTCGAGCAGTACTGCGAAGTGCAGCCGGCCTACGGCGAGCTACCGAGCGAAGGAGAGGCGCCGCGCCTGGCTGAGGTGCTCCAGGACGAAGAACTGGAGGTGTTGCTGCTCGCCAAATCGACGGGAGCTACCGTCTTGACGCTCGACGGTCGGTTCCGATTCGTCCTGGAAGCGGTGGCCAAGGTTCCCGGCGTCTGGCCCCAAGCACTGCTGATGCACTGCGCAAGCAAAGATTTGGTCGACCCGATGAAGCTGGCGGCAGCAACCATTCGCCAGTTTCTGACCAACCGGAGCTTTGTGTCGCTGGGCTCAGGCGACCTCACCTGGATGGTCTTGCAAGGCGGTGCGTACCTGCAGCAAGGCATGCGCCGCTTCAAGGGCTACCTCTCGTCGCCCGATACCGAGTTCGCTTCGACGGTGAGCGTCGCGTTCGAGTTCTTGTCGCGAATCGCGACTCTGCACATCCATCTCGGCGCCTTCGGGGAGTTGTTCGAGCACGTCGTCGAGGCGGCCATGCGGCACAAGCAATGCCCCGCCGACTTCCACCTTGCCGTTTCGAACTTCGTCGAGGAGCTTACGGATTCGCTCAGTGGCAGGGAGCACCTGTACGGGGCCGTCAATGTCCAACGAAGCCAGCGCGTCTACCTGCAACGGCAGTTCTTCGCGCAGCGTTTTGTTCGCGCTCGTGACCGCCTGAAGGAGGCGCCGGACAATCGGCCAGTCGCTGTGCGCGCAGTCTTCTGCAGCCCCATTCCTTGGTTGGTCGCTGACAAGTCGAACACCGCCCCTGCTGCCGCGACGGAGTTACAGCCGCCGGCGCCTGGTGAGGGTCTGCCTTCGGGCGAGGTTGCCGACGCTGCTGAGACGGCTACGAAGGCGAGTCAACCTGGCAAGGCCTTCCTGGTTGCTGCGCCCAAACCGAGGTTCGGTCGGGGCTGACGGGGTTGGCCGCTCCCTCTGGCGGGCCGTCCCTATGATGTGGTGATGACGCCTCCCACGCACCCCACCGTTGCAAGCCAAGACGTCCCGATGAGCGAGTTCGTGGTTGACGACGCGTTGGACGTGTTGACCACGGACAGTCTCGGGCCTTGCATCGCCATCGGCGTCCGGCACGGCGAGTGGTTGGCGCTGCTGCACCAGTTCGGGCCAAGTCAGGGGGCTCCTGAGTTTGAAGTCTTCTTCCAGAAACTGGACGAGCTTGTTCCCCTGGAGTCGCGAAGCGGTCTGCGGCCGGTTGTCGCCGGCGGCAAGCTCGATTTCGAGCACGATGGCGAAGACGCTTGCGTCAACGCGGTGACCGTTGAGGACCGAGCTTGGGTACTGCGCGAACTTCAGCGCCTTGGCTTCGGTGAGCCGCACGCATGTTGGGGCGACACCGACTCAAAGTGCCAGGTCGTTCGTCTCGACAAGACGACGTCCACTGCGGTGGTGACGACGGAGGGCTGGGACGGCCGTCTGATGGCCAGCTTCACCGTCCCGCTTCCTCCTGGCTGAGCGTTCAGCCCACGATTGAATGCAAAGACGGGTCGAAATGGCCCGGTCGAGGTCGATGCTGCGCTGCAACAGGTCTAACGATGACGTGTCGGGATAGCGGTTGATCCAGGGTAAAGCCGGACGTATTGAAGGCGACTGACTGCCGCCATCGGTGCCCCAAGCGCTTGAATGACCACTGAGTGCGAGAGCGGTCCTTGAACAGCGGGAATCGACTGACTCAGATCAGTCTAAAGCTGCCATTCGTGACGCTACGCCCGTTTCGCAGCGGTCGCGGCCATCCGGACAGCGAAACCGTATTCACGCTGATCGACACTAGTCGGTCGTCGGGCTCACCTGTTTGCGCAGGGCCGAGTGCGAGCTACCAGATGTGCAGCTTGCGCAAAACCGCGCGCTGCAGCAGTCGGTGGCGCCGGTGGTGTGCGCCAAATGTCCACCGTAGTGCACCCCAGTGCGGGCCCAGGTCCCGCAGGGCCCAGCCGCTCAAGCCTTCACTTCGACCACCTGCTCGAAGCCACCGAAGATCATTCGCTTGCCATCGAAGGGCATGGGCGGATTGCCGGGGGTGGAGGGTCCATGCGCGGGTCTTCCAGCATCTTCTTCATGCCGGCGTCGCGCGTGGCCTTGTCCGGCCATTCGACCCACGAGAACGCCACCGTCTCCTCGGCCGTCGCCTGGACCGCACGGCGGAAATCGGTGACCTTGCCGTCGGGGACGTCGTCGCCCCAACCCTCGATCACGCGGATCGCTCCGAGTTCGATGAACAACGCGTCGAAATGGCGTGCGTGCTCGATGAACTGCTGCTTGTTGGCCGTGGGAACCGCGATCACGAAACCGTCGATATAGGACATGCCTTGACTCCTGGTGAGGGTTGACTGGTCGACGCACCCGCTCAAGCGCGCCTCCTGCCTTCACGACGAACGAAAGGAGGCTGAATCGACAGGGCCGCTGGCACTGTAGGCCACCCTTCCGGACCGTGCCGCCAGACCCTTCGCCTCGGGAATCTCGCCCAGGCGAGACGGGTGAAGCTGCTCGGTCGTGCAGCCGTGGAACTTCTTTCTGGAACTTCATGATCAGCGGGTTCTACTTGTCCGGATCGATGCGGTCGGTGCTGCCGTGCCATGCGGTTCTCGATGCATCCGCTGAACGCAAGTGTGTGATGCGAACTTTGCGCTTTTCGGAACCCTGCAAAGCGGCCACAGTCACGCACCATGACCCTGCACGACCCGCTCCTCGCACCGGGCGCCCTCACCCGCCAGCTGGTGTGGGACGGCTTCCGGCAGATGACCCCGATCGCCGCCTTCGTGCTGGTGTTCGGCGCGGCCTTCGGCCTGGCGGCCACCCAGCACGGCCTGCACGCCGGCTGGGTGGTGACCATGAGCGCGCTGGTGTTCGCCGGCGCGGCGCAGTTCGCGGTGCTCGACCTGTGGGGTCCGCAGGTGCCGGTGCTGCCGCTGGTGCTGACGGTGTTCGCCATCAACGCCCGCCACCTGCTGATGGGCGCCACGCTCTACCGCTGGCTGCGCCCGCTGCCGGCGCGCCGGCGCTACGGCGTGATGGTGCTGGCCTCGGACGCCAACTGGGCCATGACCCTGCAGGCCTTCGGGCGCGGCCAGCCGGGCCTCGGCCAGCTGCTGGGCGGCGGCCTGGCGCTGTGGCTGTTCTGGGTGGTCGGCACCTGGCTGGGCACGCAAGTGGGCGACCTGATCGCCGATGCGCGGCGGTGGGGGCTGGACATGGTGATGGGTTGTTTCCTGCTGGCCATGGCGGTCGGCGGGCAGGTGAAGAACCTGCGCCTGCTCGCCATCTGGGCGGTGGCGGCCGGCGCCTCGCTCGCTGCCTGGCGCTGGCTGCCCGAGAACAGCCATGTGGTGGCGGGCGCCCTGGCCGGCGGCCTGCTGGGCACGGCCTGGAAGGAGCGGCGCGATGAGCCTTGATTCGCTGGGCTGGGGCACGCTGCTGATCGTGGCCGTGATGGCGCTGGTCACGCTGGCCACGCGCTGGGGCGGCGTGTTCGTCATGTCCTTCGTGCCCATCGGCCCGCGGGTGCGGCGCTTCATCGAGGCCATGTCGGGCTCGGTGCTGATGGCACTGCTGGCGCCGCTGGCGGTGCAGGGCGACGGCGGCGCGCGGCTGGCGCTGGCGACCACCGCGGTGGTGATGCTCGTGCTGAAGAAGCCGCTGCCCGCCATCGCCGCCGGCATCGTGGCGGCGGCGGTGTTCAGGCAGTTCTGACGGCGAGCGCCCGTCTGGCAACATCGCCGGACCATGCCGCCCGCCGCCCACGACGCCGCCCAGTTGCTCTGGCGCTGCCGCCAGTCGGGCAACGTCATCGACGCCCTGCCCGACGCGCTGCGCCCCGGCGACGCCGCGGCCGGCCATGCGATCCAGGCCGCGCTGGCCCAGGTGGCCGGCAGCCCGGTGGTCGGCTGGAAGATCGCCGCCACCAGCGCGGCCGGGCAGGCGCACATCCAGGTCGACGGTCCGCTGCCGGGCGCATTCTCGGCAGCTTCGTGCACGCTATGGGCGCCACGCTGTCGCTCGCCGGCAACCGCATGCGCGTGGTCGAGCCCGAGTTCGCATTCCGCCTGGGCGCTGCGCTGCCGCCGCGCGCCACGCCCTATGCCGTCGACGAAGTGCTGGCGGCCGTCGCGTCGCTGCACCCGGCCTTCGAGCTGCCCGATTCGCGCTTCGCCGACTTCGCCCGCGCCGGCCTGGCGCAGCTGATCGCCGACGACGCCTGCTGCGGCCGCTTCGCGTTC
>NZ_AZND01000127.1:0-10036 GCF_000576205.1 Methylibium sp. T29
CGTGCGGCCACAGCGCGGCAGCCTGCAGCGCCAGCCAGGCCCCGGCAGGCAGCGCGGCCAGGCCGGGCGCGCCGGTGAGACGCAGTCGATAGGGTTGCGAATGCATGGTGGAGGCCCCCGCTCACCGCACCAGGCGCCGCGGCTTGCGCCACAGGCGCTTGGCGCTCGATCCACCACGGTGCCAGGCCGCTGCACCCAGCAGCACCAGCACCACGCCCAGCGCGATCCAGGCCGAAGGCTCGGGCGTGCTGGGCACCTCGGCACCGATGGCCAGGTTGCTCACGCCCTGCGGCATGGGCGAGGGCTGGTCCACCGGCGTGCTGCCGCCGGCCGGGTTGCGCACCACGCGGTCCACCGCGATGAAGCTCGTGTACTGCGTGAGCAGGCTGTAGCGCAGGCCCAGCGCAGTGATGGCCTCGCGCTGCGTGTCGCCGCCCTGCAGCGCCTCCTGGTCCGACAGCGACTGGATGCGGTGGCGCGCCCACAGATGGCGCAGCGCCACGGCCTGCGCGTCGGGCGTGGCGACCGGCAGCATCGCCTGCCAGGCACCGTGGGCCGCCTGGCCTTCGACGACGAGCTGGCCGCGCGGCTCGCCGCGCCACTTGCCGAACACCAGCACCGGGCGGCCACCCAGCACGTCGGGCAGGCGCTCGGGCTCCACGTCGTAGGTGTCCAGGCCCTCGAAGCGCGCCTTCACCTGCGTGAGCACCGGCGCGTCGATCATGCGGCGCAGGCGCTCGGCCTGCGCGGCAGCCTGCTCGGGCCGCGTGACGATGAAGGGCTCGCCCTGGCCGGCGCGTGCAATGCCCTCGATGAGATGGCGGTTGACCGAGCTGCCGATGCCGAACGCGAACACGTTGGTCTGGCCGAGGTTCCTGCGGATGAGCTGGAACACCTCGCTCTCCACCGTGACGTAGCCGTCGGTCACCACGATCACGCTGCGCGAGACATCGGGCGACTTGGGCAGCGCGGCCACGCGCTTGAGCGCCGGCACGATCTCGGTGCTGCCGCTGCCGCCCATCTGCGCGATGGTGCGCAGCGCCTGCTCGATGTTGGCCTGCGTGGCCGGCACCGAGGTCTCGTTGAGCATGCGGTTGCTGCCCGAGAACAGCAGCACGTTGAACGTGTCGCTGGGGCGCAGCCCGCCGATCAGGTGGCGCAGCAGCGTCTTGGCGGTGTCGAGCGGGTAGCCGTGCATGGAACCCGAGATGTCGACCACGAAGATGTAGTCGCGCGGGTTGATCTGCGTGGTGGCGATGGCCTTGGGCGGCTCCACCATCGCGAGGAAGAAGTTCTCCTCGCCCGGCGCACCGGGGAACAGCGTGAGGCCCGAGGCGATGCCGTCACCGGCGAGGCGGTAGTCGAGGATGAAGTCGCGGTTGCCGTTGTGGCGGGCGGACTCCGCGTCACCGCCCAGCGCGACGCGCGCGCCGTTGCTGCCTTCGCCTTCCACCTCGATCTGGTGGGAGCTGGAACGCAGGCCGCTCACCGGCAGCGGCGAGGCGAAGGCCACGCGCAGGTCGAAGCGGGTGTCCGACGCCTCGCCTGCGGGCAGGTAGGGCACGGCGGGGAAGCTGCCCGACGGCGCTGCCGTGCCGCTTGCTTGTTCTTCAGTGGCCGCAACCTTGTTGGCGGGGGAGCGATAGCGCGGGCCCACCACGGTGGGGAACACGAACTGGTAGCGGCCTTCGGTGGGCGGCAGCAGCTCGGTGTAGCGCAGCTCCACCGCCACCTCGTCGCCCGGCAGGATGTTGGCCACGTTCATCGAGAACACGTTCGGCCGCTCCTGCTCCAGCAGCGCGGCGGTCTTGCCTTCGCGCTTGGCGGCCTCGAACTCGATGCGGGCGCGCTGCTTCTCGCGGATGTCGGCGACGATCACGCGGTGGCCGATGCGCACCGTCATCGCGTGCACCGCGGCCTGCGTGGAACCGGGGAAGACATAGCGCGCCTCGATGGGCCGCTGGCCCTCGTTGCGGTAGCGCTGCGTCACCGTGACGTCGGCGATCGGCCCGGCGATGCGCGCGTCGACCTCGGTGGCCTTCAGCGGCAGGCGGTCGACGCTCGGGTCGTCGCTCTTGACGAAGAAGTACGGGCTCTCGGCGCGCCGCGCGTCGGCGTCATCGGCCTGCGCCGGCAGCGCGACGAGCAGCAGGCTCGCCAGGCAAGCGAGCGCCAGGACCACGGCCCACAGCCGGCCCGGGCGCGACAGGGGGCGCAGCGGGATGACGGCGCGCGGACGCAGGGAGGGGAAGAACATGGCGGGCTCCTGAGGCAACGTGCCGCGAGGTGGGCACGGGGAGGAGCTTCCGCGGGGGGTGAGAAAAGACGAGGAAGTTGGGGAGTGGGTGTGTGAAGACTGCGTGAAGTTGATGTGAAGGCGGAAGAGTTGCTACCGCCGCACTGGCTTGCTCTCAATCGATCCGATGAGGGGCTGCAATCGGCCATGAGCGGACATCGGTCAACGTCTGCTGAAAAGCGTAAGCGGCTGACTGGCAGCCGCCACGCGGAGGACCCGCTCTTGGGTGGTCTTCTCCAGTTGCGCCAGTTCCTTCTCAATGCGGCAGCGGTACTCGTTTATCAACTCTCGCCCCAGGTGCCGCTCAGTCGTGTGACCGAACGCAAGGCTCCTCAGAAACCGAACTTGCCGTTCCCGTTCTTCCAATCGGCGCGCGCAGGGATCGCCTCGATGGTGTCCCAATGCTCCACGATCTTCCCCGCTTCGACGCGAAACAGGTCGTAGAAGGACGTCGCCGCCCCGCCGAACTCACCCTCGCTCACGGTGAGCACGAAGTTGCCTTCGCCCAGCACCTTGTGGACCTTGGCGTACTTCATCGTGATGCCGGCCTTGGCCATGGCCTCCAGCGCTGCGCGCAGGCCGGACAGACCATCGGCGATCTGCGGGTTGTGCTGGCGGTAGTTGTCGCCCACGATGTATTGCCCGAGCCGGCCCATGCGGCCATTCACCAGGATGTCGTCGACGAAGGCAGCGACCAGTTGCTTGTTCGCGGCGGTCTTGTCGAAGTCGACGGCCGTGGTAGGGCCATCGATCATCGTGCGACCGCTCGGGTTGGCCTTTGGCGGCGTGGCCTGGAGGTTGTCCCAGTGCTCGACGATCTGGCCGTTCTGGAAGCGGAAGATGTCGAAGCCGATCTTGGGCCCGAAGAAGTTGTAGTCGGTATGGGTGAAGACGAAGTCACCATCCTGGAAGACACGGACCGTATTGACCTTGGCCGAGCCTGGCGGCAGCGCCAGCAGCGCGGCCCCGAAACCGGTCAGGCCGTCGGCCACCGCGAGGTTGTGCTGCACGTACTTGGCCGGGTTGATGACGGCCACGGGCGCCGCTGCGCCGGTCTCGATAGCTTCAGAAGCGCGGTCACTTGGGTCTTGCGGTCTTGATTCATGGTGGTGCCTTTGAGGGAGGTGGTGTTCGATGCGCACGCGGCGATCGACAAGACAAGGCCAGCGGCGATGAGTGTCCGGCGCAGGGGTTGGAGCGATAAGTTCATGTCAGGGCGTCCTGGTAGATTTGCCGCAGAGACTGTCCATCACTCTGGCCAACGCTCAAAGGTTCGTACAAGGCACAAGGTGGTCAAAATCAATCAAACATCCCACGAGCGGCAAAATCCGGCCGGTACACCGGCGCTGCAAAACATTCGTTTCTCGAACAAGCGGTTGGATCCTGTGGGGGTCGAAGTGCTCACCTTGTCGGAGCTTCGCGGGCGAGTGCCGGCATCGGTGCTGCAAGGCCCACAGCGGGTCGAGTTCTTCATGCTCATGGTGGTCACACGTGGACACGGTGCGCACCACGTGGACTTCGACCGCGTGAACCTGACCCGTGGTCGCGCGGTGTTTGTTCGACCCGGTCAGGTGCAGGAATGGGCCCCGTCGAAGTCCTGCGACGCCGACTTGATGCTGATCGAGCCGACATCACTGCAGTCACGACGCGGCTCTTGCGCCAACGCGGCGATGGGGCTGCTGCGGCTCGAGGAGTGGTCAAGCAGCTTCGACCTCGATCGCACGGAGTTGTCGACCTGTCAGCAACTTGCGGCCATGCTGCGCCGAGAGCTGGCCCCGGCGCAGGTTACGCCGGTATCGTCAACGTTGGCGCGCGAACTGCTGGTCTGCGCTCTGCTGGCCATCAGCCGCGCCGCGTTGCGCAGCGGCCAAGGGCTCGCGCCTTCGAGTCCGCTCGCGCAGCGATTCACGGCCGAGCTGGAGAGGGCGGTGGCGCAGCGGCCCGGAGTTGAAGCGATGGCGAAGAAGCTGGGCGTCTCCTCCAGTACGCTCAATCGCGTCTGCCAGGCGAGATTCGGGCATTCCGCGAAGGACACGATCGACCGCAGGGTGGCGCTGGAAGCCCAGCGCCTGCTGGTTCACACCGAGGCCACGTCCGTGGCCATCGGGGAGCAACTCGGCTTCAGCGAACCAACCAACTTCCTGAAGTTCTTCCGTCGGCGTGTGGGAGCAACGCCCGAGGCATTTCGGCGTAGGGTCAGGCCAATCAGTGGCGCTTGAGCCGGTGGGCGAGCTGCGCGCGCATGAGGCCCAGCCGCTGTGCCACTTCAGCAACGTTATGGCGGGCTGCGATCAGTGCCCGGCGGTACTCGGCGACTTCCTTGCCGTTGCCGCGCGGCCGGTCGGAGGGTCCTGCACGGTCGACTGATCGTGCATCGACGCTCGATCCTTCGTCTGCCGACTGCGGCGACTCGATCAATCGCCCGCCCGCATCGACCGAAAGTGCATGCCATCCCATGGTCTCGCCGCCACGGAAGAGATGATGCACATCGATTGACTCGTCACGCCCGACCGTGATCACGCCCCGCTCGACGAGGTTCTGCAGTTCCCGGATGTTCCCAGGGAAGTCGTACTGACGGAGGGCCTGGACCGCACGGGGCGTGAACCCCGGCACGTCGCGCCGGTGCAGGTCGCAGTGGCGCTTGAGGAAGGCCTCCATCAACAGGGGAATGTCGTCACGGGGTTCTCGCAACGGTGGCAGCGTGATCGGGAAGACGTTGAGGCGTGCTCTTCAGTTGGTGCCGACTACGTCCAAGAACGACAACGGCATGTTCTGAACTGGTTCGCTTCAAGTGGGGTCTTGTCGAAGGCGCGCGTCGAGGACAGGTTTGCCATTTGGCCACCAGCGCCTTTGGGTCGGAAGCCGCCACCAGCTTCTGAAGTTCCCGTGGCGGCAACCGCTGCACAGTAGAAACCCATTCGAGATTCGGCAGCGGCAACGCCCGGCCAGAAGCTCGCATCGCCGCGATGACAAACGAAGCTGCAACGGTGCGTGCGGAGAAGCGCGCGCCGCAGCCTTCCTGAGGCCTACGCCCTGGCCCTCATCGGGCCAGGTAGAAATCCATCGGAATGAGTTCGACGGCCCATCCGCCCTCTTCGCCGAGCGTGGCGGCCGGGTGCATGGATGCGATGCGCAATGCCTCTTCAGGGGTGTCCGCTTCGATGATGAAGAGGCCGCCGACCACTTCCTTCGACTCGGTGTAGGGCCCATCGCTGACATGCGTCTTGCCGCCGCGCGGGCGCAGCGTTCGCCAGCGCTCCAGGTCGCCGAGCGACGCGGACACCAGGACCTTGCCGGTCGCGCGCATCTTCTCGTCCAGCGGCGGGCATTGGCTCACCAGCGCCTTGACGTCGTCCGGCGCCAGCGCGGCAAACTTTTCGGGGGTGAAGTAGGCGAGACCGAGGTATTTCATGGGGAGCTGCCTTGGAGTGGTGATGGACGCACTGACGACGAAGCGGGCGGTCTGAAATCGACAAGGTGCATGAAAGTCGGGTCAGCCCCCGTCATCCGCAGCAACGTCAACACCGCCACCGCCCCCTTCCCGTCTGCCGCATTCCGCAGACTCACCCGCCCCCGGTGCAGCTCCGCAATCTCCTTCACGAACGCCAGTCCCAGGCCCGTGCTCTTCTTCTGCGAGTGCGGCCGCGCCAGCGAGTAGAAGCGCTCGAACACCTTGTCGTCGGCGTAATCGGGGATGCCGGGGCCCTGGTCGCGCACGATGATGTCGACGCTGCTGCCGCCGCCGCGTTGGCCATGGGTCGCGAGTTGCAGCGTCACGCGGCCGCCGGTGGGCGAGAAGTCGATGGCGTTGTCGAGCAGGTTGCCGATGGCGCGGCGCAGCAGCAGCGCGTCGCCTTCCACCACCGCCGCATCACCCTCGCCCTCGTCGCCGTCGCCGACCGGCAGCACCACCACCTCGATGCGCCGCGCCGCGGCCACCGGCTGCGCGCTGGCGGCCAGCTCGTGCAGCAGCGGGCGCAGGGCCACGGCCTCGGGGTGCTCGATCTGGCGGCGTGATTCCAGCGCGGCCAGCTCCATCATGCGGTCCACCAGCTCCTGGATGCGCAGCGTCTCGCGCTGGATGTTGCCGAGGAAGCGCTGGCGGTCGGCCTCGGGCATGGCGGGTTCGTCGTTCAGCAGTTCGGCCGCGCCGCGGATGGCCGACAGCGGGCTCTTCAGTTCGTGGGTGAGCGTCTGCACGTAGTCGGCCACGTAGTTGCGGCCGGCCAGCGCGTCGCGCATGTCGTCGTAGGCGGCGCCCACCGCGGCCCAGGTGCGGCGGCCCAGCCGGCGCAGGCTGAAGCTGCCGCGCTTCTGGGCCCGCACGCTGCGCCACACGTCGGCCACCAGGCCGAAGGGCCGCACCAGCCACATGGAGACGATCACCACCAGCAGCAGCACCGCGGCCACCGAGGTGGCGCCCACCAGCAGCGTGCGGCGGCGCGCCTTCTCCACGAACTGGCCGAAGCTCTGCACCGGCTTGCCCACCGACACCGCGCCCACGATCTCGCCGCCCACGACGATGGGCGCGGCCACGTACATCACCGAGGTGTGGGGGTCGCCGTCCACGTCGGCCGAGGTGCGGGCGCCGTACTCGCCGGCCAGCGCCAGCCGCACGTCGCGCCAGGCCGAGTGGTCCTCGCCCTCGTGCCGCGCCAGGGAGTCGAACAGCACGAGCCCCGAGCGGTCCACCACGGTGGCCCGCAGCTCCACGCGGGTCTTCTCGAAGCCGAAGATGTCGGCCCTGAACTCGCGCGCGTAGAGGGCGCGGAACACCGGGCGCAGCGCGTCGATGGCGATGCCCTCCTCGCTGGAGCGCGACTCGATCCAGCTCGCCATCAGGTGCGCGGTCTCCACCAGCGATTCCTCGGCCGACTCGCGGTAGCGCGGGTCGATGTCGCCCACCAGCCGCCACAGCAGCAGCGCCACGCCCAGCGCATAGGCGAGCAGGATGCCGATGAAGATGCGGTTGCGCTTCGTCACTGGCTGGCTGGCCGATCTATGCGCGCGGCAGTTCGGCTGGCAGGTCTTCGGCCAGCGCGTAGCCGCTGCCACGGTGCGTGCGGATGGGCTCCAGCGTGGGCGCCACCGCCTTGAGCTTGGCGCGCAGGGTCTTCACGTGGGCGTCCACGGTGCGGTCGAAGCTGTCGCCGGGGTCGTCCCACACCCGCTCCAGCAGCACGTCGCGGGTGTACACGTGGCCCGGGCGCTCGGCCAGGGTCTTGAGCAGGCCGTACTCGTAGCGCGACAGCTCCAGCGGCCGGCCGTAGTAGCGGATGCGGCGCCGGCCTTCGTCCACGTCGATCGGGGTTGGAAGCGCGGCAGCGGCCGGCGTCAAGGCGCCGGCCACGGTGGTGGGCGGCGGCGAAGCAGAGGCGCGTGCCGTGCGGCGCAGCACGGTGCGCACGCGCGCCACCAGCTCGCGCGGCGAGAAGGGCTTGGCCACGTAGTCGTCGGCGCCGAGCTCCAGGCCCACCACGCGGTCGATCTCGTCGCTGCGCGCGGTGAGGAAGACGACGGGCAGATCGGCCGCGCGCTCGCGGATGCGCTTGAAGAGCTCGAAGCCGTTGAGGTCGGGCAGGCCCACGTCCAGGATCACCAGCGCCGGGGCGGGCGCCTGCGGCGGCAGATGCTGCAGCGCCGCCTCGCCGGTGGCGCACCACAGCGGCTCGAAGCCTTCGGTGCGCAGGGCGTAGCTCAGCGTGTCGGCGATGCCGGGTTCGTCTTCGACGATCAGGATCTGCGCGCGGGCCATGGTCGGCGCCGATGATAGGGCCGCGATAATCGACCGATGACTGCCACCCCCACCGCCTCCCTGCCGCCGCTCGCGAACGACCGCTTCCTGCGCGCCTGCCTGCGCCTGCCCACCGACGTGACGCCGGTGTGGCTGATGCGCCAGGCCGGCCGCTACCTGAGCGAGTACCGCGACACGCGCGCCAAGGCGGGCAGCTTCATGGGGCTGGCCACCAACCCGCAGTACGCCACCGAGGTGACGCTGCAGCCGCTGGACCGCTACCCGCTCGACGCGGCCATCCTGTTCAGCGACATCCTCACCGTGCCCGACGCCATGGGCCTGGGCCTGAGCTTCGCGCAGGGCGAGGGCCCGCGCTTCGCGCACCCGCTGCGCGACGAGGCCGACGTGGCCAAGCTGCAGGTGCCCGACATGGAGAAGCTGCGCTACGTGTTCGACGCGGTGGCGTCGATCCGGCGTGCGCTGGCGCCGGCCGGCGCGCCGGGGCGGGTGCCGCTGATCGGCTTCTCGGGCAGCCCGTGGACGCTGGCTTGCTACATGGTCGAGGGTGCGGGCAGCGACGACTACCGCCTGGTCAAGACCCTGCTCTACCGCCGGCCCGACCTGATGCACCGCATCCTCGAGGTGAACGCCGATGCGGTGGCGGCCTACCTGAACGCGCAGATCGAGGCCGGCGCGCAGGCGGTGATGATCTTCGACAGCTGGGGCGGCGTGCTGGCCGACGGCGCCTTCCAGCGCTTCAGCCTGGCCTACACCGAGCGCGTGCTGCGCCAATTGAAGAAGGAGCAAGGCGGTTATCGCGTGCCGCAGATCGTGTTCACCAAAGGCGGCGGGTTGTGGCTGGAGGCCATTGCCGACAGCGGCTGCGACGTGGTGGGCCTGGACTGGACCATGAACCTCGGCGCGGCGCGCGCGCGCGTCGGCGACCGCGTGGCCCTGCAGGGCAACCTGGACCCGAACGTGCTGTTCGCCGACCCGGAGCAGATCCGCGCCGAGGTGGCGCGCACGCTGGACAGCTATGGCGCGCCGTCGGCCGGCAGCGGCCACGTGTTCAACCTCGGCCACGGCATCAGCCAGCACACGCCGCCCGACAGCGTGAGCGTGCTGGTGGATGCGGTGCATTCCTATTCACGGCAGCAGCGCGGCGCCGCCGGCTGACCCGGGGGTCGAGACGGCGCTGGGTGCATCCGGCAAGCCGGGTTTACCCGCAAACGACGCCCGAGAGGCCTGACTTATCCCCAGAATCGTGTCAAGCCCCGCACCGCGATGAGGCTGCTGCATCGCAACAGCCTTTCGACCGATGGATGCGCTAAGTCGTTGATTCTTATATAGACATTTTTCTGCCTTCGAAAGCATCAGCGCAAGCCGCGGCCTGTGCTATCAAGCAGTTAGCGTGCGTTTGCGCAGGTTTCCCACAAAGTTTTCCACAGGGCACGTGGATAGCTCGAAAACCCCAAACGAATCAACGGCTTGGCCGCTTTCCTTGATAAGAACTTGAGATTCCTTGGGCAAGTCACCTTCATCGCGAGCGGCCGCCACATCTGCACCGGCGGCGGGCGCTGAGCCCCCGGCGCCCGCCCGCGAGCCGGTCGTGGTGCCGGTGGTGATCGACGCACCGCAGTACAGCGGCCTGAAGGCGGCGCTCGGATATTTGAGCGAGCGCCCGCTCACGCCAGGCACCCTGCTGCGCGTGCCGCTGGGTCGCCGTGAAGTGCTGGGCGTGGCCTGGGACACGCGCTCCGGTGAGGACTCGGCGGTGCCCGATGGCGTGACGTTGCGCGAGGTGGCCGCGGTGTTCGACGCGCTGCCGCCGCTGCCGGCCGCCTGGCGCGAGCTGGTGGACTTTGCTGCCTCGTACTACCAGCGCAGCCCCGGCGAGGTGGCGCTGGCGGTGCTGCCGCCCGAACTGCGCATGTTGAGCGCCACGCAGCTGGAGCGCCGGCTCACGCGACTGCGCGCCAAGCTGCTGCCGCCCAGCGGCGCGCAGG
>NZ_AZND01000128.1:0-10005 GCF_000576205.1 Methylibium sp. T29
GCGGTGCTGGTAGACGGTGGTCTCGAACTCCACGAAGCCCGGGTAGGACGCGGCGTCCATCAGCGGCAGGATCTGCGTGGCCCAGTAGCCGCCGATGCCGGCCCGGCGGTCGGCCCAGAAGAAGCAGTTGGCCAGGCCCGCCCACATCAGCGAACCGGCGCTGCGGCCGGTGGGCGCGCGCTCCCGGTTGGTCATGAAGCTGTAGGCCCAGCCCTTGTCGGTGCCGGGCAGGAACTCGCCGGTGTTGGCCAGCGAGGGGATCGACGTGGTCCACCCACCCGCCGACAGGCCCAGGGCCTTCAGCCCGTCCTGCGCCAGCGCGTCCACCGTCTCCGGCCTCAGCACGCGGCCGAAGGGGCCGCTGCCGTCGTTGAGCAGCATGCGGATGAACTTCATGTACTCGCCCACCGTCGCGTACAGGCCCTGGCCGCCCATGTCCATCGGCGGCGGGTCGGGCAGCTTCAGGTCGGGCAGCGGCGTGAGCGTGCCATCGTCGGCACGCGCATGGATGACGGCGCGCCGCGGCTGCATGTCATCCGACATCCCGAAGCCGATCTCCTCCATGCCCAGCGGGTCGAACAGCCGCTCGCGCATCACGTGGCCCAGCCGGTCGCCGCGCAGCTTTTCCACGATGCGGCCCAGCCAGTCGATGTTGACGCCGTAGGTCCAGGCCTCGCCGGGGTCGTGCAGCAGCACCGTGCGGATCGAGTCGAAGCTGCACGACACCACGGTGGGAATGCCGCGCGCGGCGCGGAACTTCAGGTCGTCGGCGCTGAAGAACTCGTAGCACAGGCCCGAGGTGTGCAGCATCAGGTCGCGCACCGTGATCCGGCGCCTGGGCGCGCGCAGCCGCGGCTGCCCGGCCGCATCGAAGCCGTCGAGCACCTGCAGTTCGTCGATCTCCGGCGCGTAGCGGCCGGCCTCGTCGTCGAGGCCGAGCCGCCCCTCCTCCACCAGCTGCATCACCAGCGTGGCGGTCAGCGGCTTGGTGGTGGAGAAGATGGCGAACACGCTGTCGGTCGACATCGGCGCGTCCTGGCCCAGCTGCAGCACGCCGGCCGCGCCGCGGTAGACGTCGGCCTTGCGGTCGGTGGCCATGGCCACCACGCCGGGCACGCCGCCTGGTTGCAGCACGCTGCGATCCAGCAGCGCGTCGAGCGCGCTGCCCAGCCTGTCCTTGTTCATGGCGGGTCTCCCTGGCGCTCAGCGCATGGCGAAGCCGGGGTAGCCCATGGCCGCCTGCTCGTCGCACTGCCGGTGGTAGTTGCCCACGCCGCCGGCATAGGACAGCAGCCGCCGCGGCTTGCCCTCGACGTTGGAGCCCATGTACCAGGAGTCGGTCTTCACCAGCAGCGTGCGGTTGGCCACCTCGTCGTGGTGCCGCACCCAGGACTCCTCGAACTCGCGGGTCGGCTCGACCACCTTCTTGCCGGTGGCGCGCGCATAGGCAATGCAATCGGTGACCCACTCCACCTGCGCCTGCAGGCAGGTGGGCATGTTGCACAGCGCCGCGGTGGGCGCCAGCGGCGAGGCGGTGCTGAACAGATTGGGGTAGCCGTGGATCTGCATGCCCATGGCGGTGCGGATCTCCTTGCTCCACTCCTGCTTCAGCGAGCGACCGCCGCGGCCGCGGATGTCCATGCGCGTCAGCGCGCCGGAGCCGGCGTCGAAGCCCACCGCGAGGATGATCACGTCGACCTCGTGCACCTTGCCATCGGAGGTCTGGATGCCCTCGGGCACGATGCGCTCGATCGGCGTGGCCCGGCAGTTCACGCCCTCCACGTTGTCGCGCAGGTAGACCTCCAGGTAGCCGCTCTCCAGCGGCACGCGGTGCGTGCCGAAGCCGTAGTCGGTGGGGATCAGCAGCTCGCACAGCGCGGGGTCGTTGCCCAGCCGCTCGCGCATCTTGCGGCGCACGAACTCCGACACCTCGAAGCTCACCGACTCGTCGAAGAACATCTCCGGGAAGGAGGCGAGCCACATCGACAGCGAGCCGTCCTCCCACAGGCCCTGCAGCACGGCCTCGCGCTCGGCCGGCGTCTTGTCGGCCCAGGGCCCGGCGTCGAAGTCGTAGTCGAAGCCGGCGAAGGTGCCGCGCACGCGCGCCTTCAGCTCATGGAAGCGCGCGGCGAAGTCGGCCCACTCCTTCTCGCCGTACTTCGGGTTGCGCATCGGGATCATGTACTGCGGCGTGCGCACGAACACCTTCAGTTCGGCCACCTCGGGCGCGATGGACTGGATGACCTGGATGCCGGTGGCGCCCACACCCACCACCGCCACGCGCTTGCCCTTCAGGTCCACACCCTCCTTGGGCCACAGCGCTGTGTGGTGGATCTGCCCCTTGAAGCTGGACTGCCCGTGGAAGCGGTTGGTCAGCGGCGCCGACAGCATGCCCATGCAGCACACCAGGTACTGCGTGTCGATGGTCTCGCCCTGCTGCGTGACGAGGCTCCAGCGGCCGGTGGTGTCGTCGTAGTGGGCGGAGTCGATGCGTGCGCCGAAGCGGATGTCCTTGCGCAGGTCCAGCCGGTCGGCCACCCAGTTCAGCCAGCTCTCGGTTTCCGGCTGCGCCGGGAAGCGCTCGGTCGGCTTCCAGGCCTTGTACAGGTCCTCCGAGAACCAGTACTGGTAGATCTCGGCCTGCGAGTCGAAGCGGGCGCCGGGGTAGCGGTTCCAGTACCAGGTGCCGCCGACGCCGGAACCGGTTTCGTAGGCGCGCACATTCAGGCCGAGCTCGCGCAGCTTGTGCAACTGGTACAGGCCCGCCACACCGGCGCCGATGACGACGGCATCGAGTCGCGTGACGGGGGCGTTGGGGTTCGAATAGGCAGCCATGGGGTCTCCGGGGGTTCGCGATTTGCCGGGGCAGATCGCAATTCACGGACCACGGCCGGCCCACGGATTCCTGAGGGTTCACCCTCGATCGACGGCGCGATCAGGGCCTGCAGGCCGGCTCGGCGCCGCCGCCGCGCGCCCACCCTCGGACAGCGTGTCCGACAAATAGGACAGGCACGACGGCGGCCAGGGAAACGACCCGTCAGCGGTACTTCGCCGCGGTGATGAACTGGCCGAAGGCCTCGCACCACACGATGACCGTGTTGAACCGGGACGGATCCACGCCCTGCGGCACCGGCACCAGGAAGTTCTCGAACGTCTTGACGTCGCCGACCCGCAGCATCTGCGGCTTGAGACGCTGGAAGTCGGCTTCGGTCTCCACGAACTCCGGCGACAGATAGAGCTTGTAGTCGGGCCCCGGCGCCAACCTGCCCAGCAGGCTGATGCTCCGGGGGCCGACGAACACCATGCCCTCGCCCCAGTGCAGCGCGTCGCTGTCCTTCAGCTCACGACGGAACTGCGCCGTCCACTGCGCAGGCCCCATCAGCGCTTCGATGTCCTTCGGCGCCAGCGCGCTGGGCGCCACCAGGATGGGCAGCGCGTAGATGCCCAGCGCGAACCCGATGGCCAGCGCCAGGAGATGGGAGACCAGGAGCACGGTGCGTTTCATGGCGGTTCAGTCGCAGCGAGGGGGCCGGGGCTTACAGCCTGAGGCCCCGCGCGCGACGGCCGCTACTTCGCCGGGTTCACCCTCTCGAACACCAGCGTGCCCTGCCCTTCGGTGCCGACCCAGGTCATGCGCTGCCCCGCAACGCTGACGTTGTAGCTCTGCCCGACGGCGAAGTTCGTGGCCGAGGTGGTGAACTTCTGGCCTTCGAGCTTCCACTGCGTCTTGGCGTAGAGCTTCTCCTGCATGCGCTTGTACTTGTCGTCGCAGTGGCTGCCGCTGGCGTCGAGCCGGTAGCGGCCGTCGGCGTGGATCTCGTAGACCACCTGCGCCGCGCACGGCCGCTGCTGCAGCAGCGCGGCGTGCGAGTCCATCGACCGGCCGTCGAGCACGACGGTGTGCGACAGCTTCTTCCACGGGCCCACCACGGCGGACGGGGTGAGCGGCGGGTTGGCGGCGGCGGGCGCGGCGACGAACACCAACGCCAACGTAACCAGCAAACTGCTGAGCAGGGACTGCATGCGTGGACTCCCGGGAATGTGCCGTCAGGGCTGCATGGGACCGCGCCGACGACCCGGCCGCCATCCCCAACTCGTCGCGAATGCCGAGCCGCTCAGCCTGCGGGCGGCGGCAGGTGCTCGCCGAGCAGGGCTTCCGCCCACTTCAGCAGTGAGGGATGGGCCACGCTGCGCGAGGGATCGTCGTGCCAGTAGAGCCGCAGGCAGCCCGCCTGCGGGCCCACCGTCTCCAGCACCACGAAGTCACCGGCATCGTTGGTGAGAACCGGCAGCCACGACGCGCTCCACGGCGCCATGACATCGGAGCGGGGATCGGAAAAGTAGGCCAGTTCGCTCCGGATCTCGCCAGCCGACAGCAGGCGGCGATTGTTCTTCGTGCTGAGAGGCGCGTTCCAGGACTGGCCGTCGTGCCAGGCGAGCAGTGCCTGAAGGTCGGCCGGAAGCCTGGCGCCCTCTGGCAGCAGGGCGGCCAGCGCGGCCAGGTCTTCTGCGCGCGCCGGCGGCCGCAGGGTGGCGCACACCTGCGGCGGGAGAGCGGTGTCGAGCCGGGCGAGCACGGCCGCAAATGCCGCGGTGTCTTCGGTGCTGGGGGCAGGCATGGCGATGGACTCCAGCCGACGACGGCTAGAAGGTGACCGGGTGGTACTTCCGGTTGGCGCCTTCCAGGCCCAGGGAGAGGCCATGGTCGGGCCGCTCGCCCAGGTCTTGCAGCTGCACGGCCACGCGGTCGTTCGAGAGCACCTGCCGGCCGAGGTAGACGTGCCGCGCCTGCATGTCCGGCACCTCGACCGACAGCACCGCGGTCTGCCACCGGATGAAGGCACCGGCGAGCTTGTAGTCGCCGTTGAACCGCAGGCCGAACGCGTGCGTGCCGGGCTTGACCCGCACCCACACCGGACACCCCGCCTGGGCACAGGCGGTGGGCTTGCCGTCCACATGCGTGATCTCCAGCGCGCCGTTCCTGGCCGCGTTCTCGGTGATCACCGAGAACACGCTGGTTTCGCTGGGCGCGAGACCGGGCTCGTGCGCAACGTAGGGCGCCTGATGAAAGGCGCAGCCGGCCAGCAGGGCGGCGGCAACCGGTGCAGAAAGCGTCTTGGCGAGTTGCAGCATGGTGTCGGCACGAAGAAGGGGAAGCAGCGGACCGGGATGATTGCAGAGCTGCCGCGCGCAGCGGCGGCTACCGGGCGGCGAAGGCAGCGCGCAACCGTTCGTTCAGCGCGTCGTCGTCGATCTCGGCCAGGGCCACCAGGTGCCCCTGGCTCGCCCAGTTGAGCAGCGCGTCGAGCAGGGGCACCGCAGCAGGCTCGTCCGGCGTGTGGGCCATGGCCTCCTCGAGGGTCTTGCCGGTCTTCACGCGGTCGTCCTGGACGAAGAAGAAGCGGGCACGCGCCGTCGGCGCGTGTGGCAGGAGAACGCCGCCACGGGCCAGCAGGTACTGGCCGCGGACCGAGCGCATGTAGAAGGCGAAGGCGGGGCTGGTGGCCAGGAAGTACCGGCCCTGGGCGTCCTGCCCATGGGCGGTGTACTTGCCGGGCAGCACGCCGAGTTCGGTGTTCCTGGCGCTGCGGGTCCAGACCAGGCGTTCGGCGAGGTCCACCGCTCCGGCCTCCGGGGACGGCTGCAGATCCTTGGGGTTCACGCCGGCGAACTCGCCAGGCGGAGCGGCCTGCGCGCCGGCGGTGAGGGCGAACAGCAGTACGGCGAGGAAACTGGGCTTGCGCATCGGTCACTCCTTCGACGGGTCGGAGTGTCGGAGAAACCGGGACAGGCCCCGGCGCCGCTCGCGCCGAGCGCTCGGCATCATGCCCCACCTCCACCTTCTGAGACACGGCGACGCTCACCGAGGCAAGCGTGTCGGTGAGCTCCAGCTGCAGCGTCCAGGTCCCCGCGGAGCGGCCCAGCAGATCGCTCATGCTGAGGACCGGCTCGAGGATGCCAACGCTGTTGGCGCGATTGAACGGCATGCCTTCCCAGAAATAGTCCTGCCGCATCGGGGGATGGGTACGGCCGTCGGGCCCGACAGCGGAAAGGCTCGCGACGAGCCTGCGCTTGCGTGCATCGTCGCGCAGCGCACCGGCGACCAGCACCGAGAGCGCGATCTCGTCATCGGCCCGGTAGCTCTGGACGAGGCCGTCGACCAGCCGTGGCGCTTCGGACACCACCGGCAGCAGGTTCCACCAGTCCCGCCAGAGCGGCATGGGCATGGCGACCAGCCAGACGCGAAGCGGACCGTTGGCTCCGTAGGCCTCCGAGCCGATCCGTGGCGTGGCGTCAGGCTCCAGCCACTGCGCAGGCGAGCGGAGCTGCGCATGTGCCGACATCGCCACCGAGGTGACAGCAAGGAAGGTGCGGCGCTTCATGACGACGCCGAAGGTTCGAACTCGACTGTGAAGCGCGTTCTTGTCCGGCTCATGGCGCTCTCCTGTCCACAGCGTGTCTCGACGCGTCCCGGAAATCGGGGGAGAGCCGAGCTAGTCGGCTCGCCCCACAACCTCCCCGGTGTGCACGTCGATGACCTGCGGATACCACCGTTGACGTTCAACGAACTGCGGCTGAATCGCGTAGCGCCTGCCTGCCACGGCGCTGAACGTGACAGGGGGTTCCGCGTTCGAGGTGACTGTGTGATGCGGCCCCGCGTCGTTGAGTCGCGCGGTGATGGTGCGTTGCCCAGGCAAGACCTTGATGGTTGCGAAGTTTCCGCCGCTGTAGGGAACGGGTTTGCCATCGACCGACACGAGGTACATGCGATCACCGACCAGCGTGGCCAGTTCACCGTCCGGGCGCGGCGCACCGTCGTACATGGCTGTGGTGCACGCGGCCACGATGACCGTGAGCAAGGCGAGCATGACCCGGCGAGCAGGACGCTTGAGGGAATGAGCGGTGGGCTGCATAGGCGGGACCGGGGGCCTGACGCACGACATTCTGGCAGGCCGCATCGACAAGAAGGACACCCACGACGGCGCGCCAGCGACAGAAAGCACCCGTTCAACTGCTTCAGTCCGATAGAGTTGAATCAGGTTCGAGAAGCCGGGGTCGGTGCCCACCGAACCGGCAGCATGGCGACCGACTTGGACACTCGAGGAGACAACGATGAAGACGACGGGTCTCGCGCTGGCATTGGCCCTGGCATGCGCAAGCGCTTATGGCGCCGGCGACCTGACACGACAGGAACCCACCCGGGTGACGATGGTGCTTGGGAACGCGAAGGGTGAGCATCGCTTCAGCCCGGACTCGCTGACGCTGGAGACCGGAAAGCTTTACGTGCTGCGCCTGGAGAACCCGAGTGCCAACGAGTACTACTTTGGCTCGCAGGGACTGGCGGATGCCGTGTACTCGCGCAAGGTGGTGGTACTCGGGCCAGATGCGAAGGCGGTGGCGGAGGTGTATGGGCCGGTTCGGCGAGTCGAGCTGAAGCCTGGCAGCGTCGTGGAGTGGTGGTTCCTTCCGGTGAGGACAGGACGCTTCGAAGACGTGATGTCGACGCGGACGCACACGGAAGCTGGGATGCGAGCCACCATCGACGTGAAATGAAGCCTGGCGACCGAGGCCGCCGCGCGCGGTCCGACAGATCGACGCGCTGCGCTTGAGCGTGATGAAACAGCAGGCCGGACCACGAAACCCTCGTGATTCGAGCTGGCTGGCGAGGTGCCCTCTGCATCTGACGAATGTGAGGCGGGTGGTGAACCCAGCGCCGGCAGCCGCCCGTCGCTCCGAACCACCGAAACCTTACGCAGCCTCGAAGAAATATGGTGGTAATGATTTCGGTGCGGCCACGACAGAACCCTGTGGCCGCGGTGGGCGCTGCCACACGACACGAACCCACTCACCAAGGAACATTCATCATGAACAAGCTGACCACTCTGGCCTTCGTTGCGTTGTCATTCATGGGCACCGCCCAGGCGATGACCACGATGGACCACGCCGGCATGGGCACCGCCCTCTCGCGTGCCGATGTCGTTGCCGAGTACCTGCGCGCTCGCGCCGCCGGCGAACTGGACCACGAAGGGTTTCCTGCCGCAACCGCTGCCAAGCACACGGCTTCGACGCTGACGCGCGCCGAAGTGACGGCCGAGTACCTGCGCGCGCGCGCCGCCGGCGAGATCAGCATCGGATTCGAACGCGCGCTCCCCGTGAAGGCGCCGGTCTCGACGAAGACCCGCGCCGAGGTGCAGATGGAGTACGAGCGTGCGCGCAAGGCCGGCGAACTCGACACGAGCTTCGGTCGCGGCTGATCGGTGCATTGCGCTCTGCTTTCGAAGCCACATCGGCAGGCGGCATGGCCGGTCGGCCGAGACGATCTACGGGCTCCACAGCCGAACTGATCCATCGCCGAGCGCCGTGGACCAAGGGGGCCGTGGAGCTGGCCTCGCTGCAATGGGGTGCTTGGTTCAACGACCGACGATGAACGGGTGGATGCACGGCGACTCGGCGACATCCTTGATCAACACGCCGGGCTGGTCGCTCATCTGAACTGCCTCGAGCTTGATGGCCACGCCGTATCGATTGATCTGCTGTGGCCCGGGCATTCCCATCGATCACTCCTTCATTAGGTCGGAGTGTCAACGAAACCGATACAAGCTCCAGGTCCGCCCGAGCGAGGGGTTAGGCACCCGCGCAGCGAATGACTACTTAGGTGTCTTTCTTGCAGACTTGTGCGTCGGCTTCTTTGGAGGCTTTAGCGCTGCCTGCATAAGCCCGACGAGTTTCTTCAGGTCAGTCATTTGAGCCTGAATGTAGCCTGCGTCCGGTACTTCGATGCCATGGACAAGTAGATTGCGGAAGCGCCGTAGGCGCTCGGCTGATTGGACGAGATCGGGTGGGAATTCCGAAATTTCCGACAAAACTCTCGGAGACGGCATGCCAATGCTCTTGTAGCCCTTTGTCGCCGCGACCGACCGCAGCATGCGCTCGTAGTCAATCCACAACGCCATGAACTGCCCAATCGCCTCGCTTTGCGAGGCCCTGGGTGCATCACTCGACGCGACGGACAGAGCGGGAACATCGAGTGCGCGCACATTCTCGTACACAGCATATCGAGACGTGTCTTCGGCAAGTACCTGGTCGATCACTTGCTCTGCCAGTGGCCGCTTCTCAAAGTCTCCGTGCAGCGCATCAACGTATCGTGCTAAATCTTCAGGCTTGTTCAGACCAAGATCTTGAAGAAATTGAAAGAGCAGGTCCACTCTGCCAATAGCCGAATCGTGTATGTCTAGGCCCGCGAGCTTGGCGCGTGACATCTCAAGCAACGACGACGCCAAGTCGTAGTGGTTGGTGTACTCGCGATCGTGAACGGAGACTCGCGCTTCACCGGCGCGCTGCAGTCTCTCTAGCGCAATCTCACCAGCAAGCACAAGCCCGTTCAGTTCATCAAGAATCGCGTACTCGTCCTCCGAGAGTGTTCCCTGAAGCGGCTTGTAGACGAGATCGTGCTCTACCTCGGACCACGCGTGCATGAGCACTGATGCAACCTGAATCTCAACGCGAGCTTCGGCATACCTCTTTTGCGACTCGTTGAGCAGTGACTCCGGCAGGCGGACTCGGTAGTGAGTGGCCCAGTAGCCAGAGAAGCGCTTCTCGTAAGTCGGCTTCGACGCTGTCGGGAATTCCTTTGGATCGGCGACGGGCACAAACAGTGTGCGGATGATTCGACCGACTTCGCTTCGCTCAGCTGGGAAGTAGAGAGCGACCCGGACTCCAGCCAGGTCAACGATGTCTTCGTAGATGTCTTCGACAGAGGCAAAGGGATGCGACTTCGCACGCTGCCTTACCTTAGTCTCAAGCCGAATCGGGTTCTTTGCGCGCGAAGTCACGATGGCGCGCACGCCAGCCGACTGTAAGTAGGAGTCAAGTACCTGCGCGGCCATACGGCAGGCTTGCTCGTAGAAATCGTACTCTTTCCGATACCGGGAGATGAACTGACCTATGAGGTCCAAGGCCTTGCTCCTGCGAGTGATGTCGGACTTGCGTGTTTCGGGTGCCTAA
>NZ_AZND01000129.1:0-9916 GCF_000576205.1 Methylibium sp. T29
GGACGGCCCGGCCCGCCGAGATCCCGCCCGACCTGGCCCGCACGCCGGACGCCGAACCGCGCGTCGAGCCGATCCGCTCGGGCGGACCCAACAAGCCCTATGAGGTGTTGGGCCGCAACTACACGCCCGAGACCCGCGACGTGCCGATCAAGGAAAAGGGACTGGCCTCCTGGTACGGCCGCAAGTTCCACGGCCGCAAGACGGCCAGCGGCGAGATCTACAACATGCACGCGATGACCGCGGCGCACAAGACCATGCCGCTGCCGAGCTATGCGCGGGTGCGCAACCCGGCCAACGGCCGCGAGGTCGTGGTGCGCATCAACGACCGCGGGCCCTTCGTGGCCGGGCGCGTCATCGACCTGAGCTACACCGCGGCGCTGAAGCTCGACCTGCTGCGCGGCGTGGGCCCGGTCGAGGTGGAGCGCATCACCTACGAAGACATCCGCACCGGCGCGTGGCGGCGCGATGCGGCGCCGACGGCCGTGGCGGCGGCCCAGCCAGAGGCCATGCCACTGCCCGCCGCGCCGGGCGGGCCGCCAGCATCGGACACGGTCGCGGCGGCTGAGGGGGCGGAACTGCCGGCGCTCCCTGTCGCCAGTGGCACGCCAAGCCGGGAGCTGACGAGCGGTGCGCGCGGCTACTGGGTGCAGCTCGGTGCCTTCCGCGAGCGCGGCGGCGCCGAGTCCTTCCAGCAGCGCGTGTCGAGCGAACTGGACTGGCTGGCGCCGCTGATGGCGGTGTTCAGCGAGGCGCCGCTCTACCGTCTGCAGGCCGGGCCGTATGCGTCTCGCGACGAGGCGCAAGGCGCGGCGCAGCGGGTGCGCGACGCGCTGCAGCTGGTGCCGGTGATCATCGAGCGGCGCTGAGCCGGCGCACTAGCGCCCGCCCGACACGTCGAGCAGCGCGCCGGTGACGTAGCTGGCCGCGTCGGACAGCAGCCACACGATGCTCTGCGCCACTTCGTCGGCGCTGCCGGCCCGCTGCATCGGCAGCTGCGGCGCGGCCCGCGCGGCGCGGTCCGGCTGGCCGCCGGAGGCATGGATCTCGGTGTCGATGATGCCGGGCCGCACCGCGTTCACGCGCACGCCCTCGGTCGCCACCTCGCGCGCCAGCCCGAGCGTGAAGGTGTCGATCGCGCCCTTGGCGGACGCGTAGTCCACGTACTGCCCGGGCGAGCCGATGCGCGTGGCCGCCGAGGACACGTTGACGATCGCGCCGCCCGTGCCGCCATGCACGCGGCTCATGCGCAACAGTGCCTCACGGGCGCACCAGAAGCTGCCGAACACGTTGATCGCGAACATGCGCTGCACGCGCTCGACCGGCATCGCATCGACGCGCGCTGCAACATCCACGACGCCGGCGTTGTTGACCAGCCCGCGCAGCCGGCCGGCGCCGAAGTGCGCGTCGATCGCGGCGAACATCGCGCGCACCTGCGCGTCGTCGGACACGTCGGCGCGGTAGGCCTCGGCCTCCCCGCCCCCGCCGCGGAGGTGTTCGACCAGCGCGCGCGCGGCCGCGTCGTCGCGTGCATAGTCAGGGCGACGGCCCAGCCTTGCCGGGCGGCGAGCGTTGCGGTCGCGGCGCCGATGCCGCGGCTGGCGCCGGTGATGAGCAGCAGGGATTTCATGGCCGACAGGTTAGCGCAAGCCCCCGGCGGCCGGCGCGCGCGAACGACGGAAGCAAGACACGACATGCCCAAGGACTTTTCAACGATGGAGGACTCCAACTCCTCTGCCAACCCGGCCTTCCAGCAGCTCAGCGATCCGGTGCGGCGCGTGCTGCTGCGAGGCGGGCTCGCCGCCAGCGTGGGTGGGCTGCTCGCGCCGCTGGCCGGCTGTGGCACGCCGGCGCGGGCTCCGGGCGGGGCACTGCTGGGCTTTCGCGCAGTGCCGGCGTCGAGTGCCGATGCCGTGGTGGTGCCGCCGGGCTATGTGGCCGAGGTGATCTACGCCTGGGGCGACGCGATCGGCGCACCGGGCCTCGCGGCCGGTCAGCCGGCTTTCCGCGGCGACGGCAGCCACAGCGCCGAGGACCAGCAGCTGCAGGCCGGCATGCACCACGACGGCATGCACTTCTTCCCGGCGGGCCGCGGCGATCGTGGCCTGCTGGTGGTGAACCACGAGTACACCGACGAAGGCCTGCTGCATGCCGACGGCATGCAGACCTGGAGCGCCGAGAAGGTGCGCAAGTCGCAGGCGGCGCTCGGCGTGTCGGTGGTCGAGCTGGCTCGTGCGGCGGACGGACGCTGGGCGGTGCAGCGCCCGTCGGCCTATGCGCGGCGCATCAGCGCCCGCACGCCGATGACGATCAGCGGGCCGGCCGCCGGCCACGCGCTGATGCGGACGGAGTTCGATCCCGGTGGCCGCGAGGTCATCGGCACCTTCAACAACTGCGCGCACGGCGTCACGCCCTGGGGCACCTACCTGGCCTGCGAGGAGAACTTCGTCGGCTACTTCCACGGCCCGGCGCAGCCGGATGCTCATGCGAAGCGCTGGGGCCTGACACCGGGCGGCTACGGTCTGCGCTGGCACGAGCACGACGCGCGCTTCAACGCCACGCTGCATCCGAACGAGTTCAACCGTTTCGGCTGGGTGGTGGAGATCGACCCGCTCGACCCGCGCAGCACCCCGGTCAAGCGCACCGCGCTCGGCCGCGCGGCGCACGAGGGCGCCTTCGTCACGCAGGCGGCCGACGGGCGTGCGGTGGTCTACATGGGCGAGGATGCGCGCTTCGAGTACCTCTACAAGTTCGTGTCGCGTGACCCGGTGCGCACCGGCGGTTACGCGAACAACCGCGAAGTGCTGGACCACGGCACGCTCTACGTGGCCCGTTTCGATTCGGACGGTACGGGCGAATGGCTGGCGTTGGTTCACGGCCAGAACGGACTCGATGCGCAGGCGGGCTTTGCCGACCAGGGCGAACTGCTGGTGAAGTCGCGCCAGGCGAGCGACAAGGTCGGCGCGACCAAGATGGACCGCCCCGAGTGGATCGCCGGCGACCCACGCACCGCGACGCTGTACTGCTCGCTCACCAACAACAGCCGCCGCGGCACCGACGGCTATCCGGCCGTCGACGCTGCGAATCCGCGCGCGCGCAACACCATGGGCGAGGTGATCCGCTGGACGGAGGTGGGAGGCCACGCCGCGACGCGCTTCCTGTGGGACCACTTCATCCTGGCCGGCGATCCGGCCAACGAGCGCGCCGAGGCGCGCGGCAACGTGAAGGGCGACCCGTTCGGCAGCCCGGACGGCCTGTGGTTCGACGCGCGCGGCGTGCTGTGGATCGCGACCGATGCGTCGCCGACGGCGCTGGGTCAGGGCGACTACGCCCGACTGGGCAACAACATGCTGCTGGCCGCCGATCCGCGCAGCGGTGAGGTGCGGCGCTTTCTCACCGGGCCGGTCGGCTGCGAGATCACCGGCATGGTCGGCACGCCGGACCTGCGCACGCTGTTCGTCAACATCCAGCATCCCGGCGAGGGCGGCAACGACCCCGGCGATCCCGCCGCTGCAAGAAAGCGCTCCACCTGGCCCGGCGGCGGCGGGCGGCCGCGCTCGGCCACAGTGGCGATCCGGCGCATCGACGGCGGCGCGATCGGCACCTGAAGGCGGATCGAGCTGGCTGTCGGCGCCGTCCGACAGCGCTCGGTGCCGTGTGCCGACAGCCGGGCCGAGGGGGCGTCCTAGGCTCCTGTGATTGAAATCGATCGAGGAGACGACGATGAACAGCCTCTTGCGCGCGATGGCGGGCGCGCTCTCGATGACGGCCGCGCTGTGGACCGGCGCCATCGCCCAGCCGGCCGGCGACGCGCCGCCAGTCCCGCGCGTGGAGCGGGCCGGCGGCATCAGCTACGTGAACGGGGGGGCGGGCGAAGAGGCCCGCGCGGTGATCGACCGCCTGTCGCCGGACTTCGCGTTGCGCAACGTGTTCAGCGGCCAGGGCGGCCAGTACGTGGTGGCCGAGCGCGTGACACTGCAGAACACCAGTGGCGGCGAGCCGGTGGTCATCCGGGACGCCGGCCCGATCCTGATGATCAGCCTGCCGCCGGGCCGCTACACGATGGAGGCCACGGTGGGCGGCCAGTCGCAGCGCAAGATCGTGCAGGTGGGCAGCGCGCCGATGCGCGTCGACTGGCGCTGGCCCGGCGCCTGACGGCGCTCGCCTGCTACTTCGACGTCGGCATCACGAACTCGGCGCCCTTGGGCGTGCTCTCGGGCCAGCGCTGCATCACCGACTTCTGCTTCGTGTAGAAGCGCACGCCCTCCTCGCCGTAGGCGTGCATGTCGCCGAACAGGCTCTTCTTCCAGCCGCCGAAGCCGTGCCAGGCCATCGGCACCGGGATCGGCACGTTGATGCCGACCATGCCGACCTGGATGCGGCGCGCGAACTCGCGCGCCACGTGACCGTCGCGCGTGAAGCAGGCGACGCCGTTGCCGAACTCGTGCGCATTGACCAGGGCCACTGCGCTGGCGAAGTCGGGCACGCGCACGCAGGCCAGCACCGGGCCGAAGATCTCTTCCTTGTAGATCTTCATTTCGGGCGTCACGTGATCGAACAGCGTGCCGCCGGTGAAGAAGCCCTGCTCGTGACCGGGCACCTTCAGGCCGCGGCCGTCGACCAACAGCTTCGCGCCCTCGTCGACGCCGTGCGCGATGTAGCCTTCAATGCGCTCGAGCGCCTGCGGCGTGACGATCGGGCCCATCTCGGCGTCGAGCTCCATGCCGTTCTTGACCTTCAGCGCCTTGGCGCGCTCGGCGAGCTTCGGCACGATCTGGTCGGCCACGTCGCCCACCAGCACCGCCACCGAGATCGCCATGCAGCGCTCGCCGGCCGAGCCGTAGGCCGCGCCGATCAGCGCGTCGACGCTCTGCTCCAGGTCGGCGTCGGGCATCACCACCATGTGGTTCTTCGCACCGCCAAGCGCCTGCACGCGCTTGCCGTGCTTCGCGCCGGTCTCGTAGATGTACTGCGCGATCGGGGTCGAGCCGACGAAGCTCACCGCCTTCACGTCGGGGTGGGTCAGCAGCGTGTCGACCGCCAGCTTGTCGCCCTGCACGACGTTGAACACGCCGTCGGGCAGGCCGGCCTGCTTCAGCAGCTCGGCGATGAAGAGGCTGGGGCTGGGGTCGCGCTCGCTGGGCTTGAGCACGAAGCTGTTGCCGGTGGCGATGGCCATCGGGAACATCCACATCGGCACCATGACCGGGAAGTTGAACGGCGTGATGCCGGCCACCACGCCCAGCGGCTGGCGCAGCACCCAATTGTCGATGCCCGTGCCGACCTGGTCGGTGAAGTCGGTCTTCAGCAGCTGCGGCGCGCCGCAGGCGAACTCGACGATCTCGATGCCGCGCGTGACCTCGCCCTGCGCGTCGGTGAACACCTTGCCGTGCTCGGCGGTGATCATCGCGGCCAGCGTGTCGCGCTGCTCGTTGAGCAGCTGCAGGAACTTGTTCAGCACCCGAGCGCGCCGCAGCGGCGGCGTGTCGGCCCAGGCCGGGAACGCGGCCTGGGCTGCGGCGACCGCAGCGTTCACCTCGTCGGCCGAGGCCAGCGCGACCTGGCGCGCGACGGCGCCGGTGGCCGGGTTGTAGACCGCCTGACGGCGCCCGCTCGTGCTGGGCACGGCACGTCCGCCGATGAAATGGCCGATCTCGGGCGGTGGCGGTGAAAGCTTCGGGGGCGCCCATGTCGTGTCTCCTGGCGATGATTCGATCCCTGCAGCTTAGGTGCGCAAGGCGGGTCTGACCAGTCACATTGCGTGACTACATTGTTCATTTGGATGAACAATGAGCGCATGAGCACGACCCCCAACGCGCCGCTGTGGCCCCACGTGCATGCCCTCGGCACGATCGCGCAGAGCGGCAGTTTCACGCTCGCCGCGCAGCGGCTCGGCCTGTCGAAGGCAGCGGTCAGCCAGCGCATCGCCGAACTCGAGCGTGCGGTCGGCGTGCCGCTGCTGCAGCGTACGACGCGCAGCGTGCGGCTCACCGAGGCCGGCAAGCAGCTGGTCGACGAGACCGCCGCCAGCTTTGCGCAGATCGAGCAGAGCCTGCTCGGCGTGCGCGACCTGGCCTCGCAGCCGCAGGGCCTGGTGCGGATGACGGCGCCGGTCGCGCTGGGGCGCCAGCATGTCGGTCCACAACTCGAGAGCTTTCTGCGCGCCTGGCCCGGCATCCGCGTCGAACTCGACCTGTCGGACCGGCTGGTCAACCTCGCGCACGAGGGCTTCGACCTCGCGGTGCGCCACACCAGTGCGCCGCCCGACAGCCACGTGGCGTGGAAGCTGTGCGCGTCGCGCACGCTGCTGCTGGCCTCGCCGGCCTACCTGCGGCGGCGCGGCACGCCCCGCCATCCCGACGAGTTGGCGGGGCACGATTGCCTGCCCTATCTGCGCAGCGGGCCGGCGCTGTGGGCCTTCGAGCAGGCCGCGACCCGGGGCCGCCGCAGCGAGCCGGAGCGGGCCCGCGTCACCGTGACGGGCCTGCTGCGGGCCAACAACTCCGAGGTGCTGCGCGACGCAGTGCTGGCTGGCCTGGGGCTCGCGCTGCTGCCCGACTTCAGCGCGGCCGCGGCGGTGAAGGCCGGTCGGCTGCGCGAGGTGCTGCCCGACTGGCGGCCGGTCGGCTTCTTCGGCGATGCGATCTATGCGCTGCGACCCTTCAGCGCGCAGGTGCCGCGGGCCGTGCGCTCGCTGGTCGAACATCTGCGTGCCGCCCTGGAGCCGGGTTTCGATCCCGGAAAAAAACAGCCCACCGGGGAGGGTGGGCTGGCAAGTCCTTGGGAAAGGACATCGTTGGGACTGTTGGAGCGTGCCGCGCCGCGAAGGGTGATCGCTGTGGCGCCGGCGCGCGCATCCTTGTTCCGTGTGACAGCGGGTGAAGAAACTGTAGGAGTCGGGGCGTTGCACACCCATCCCCATAACGTAGGGGTTCGGGGGGAGGTCCCGCCGCTGCGTTCAATCGAACGCGAGCGCGCTCACCGGCGGCAGGTGGGTAGACAGGCATTGCCAGTCGTCGCCGCCGTTCTCGCTGAGCCAGAGGTTGCCGCTGGTGGACGCCATCGCGAGGCGTTCGCCGCTGGCATCGACCCCGAGCGCATGGCGATAGACCAGGTCGTAGGCGGGCGGCGGCGGCAGCCCGCGCGTCAGCGTCTCGAAGCTGGCGCCGCCGTCGCGCGTGCGCGTCACCACCAGTCGGCCGTCGACCGGCACCCGGCACTCGTCCTTCACGGCCGGTACGAACCAGGCGGTCGCAGGTTGCTGCGGGTGGACGGCCACCGCGAAGCCGAACACCGAGGGGCCGGCCTCGGGGATCTCCTGCCAGCTGCGTGCGCCGTCGCGGCTGACGAAGATGCCGTTGTGGTGCTGGGCCCACAGCGTGTCCGGTGCGGCGCGGCATTGCACCACGCGGTGCGGATCCTGGATGTTCTGTTCGTAAGCCTGGTCGGGCGGCATGAAGGCCGCGCGCATGCCCTGCGCCGACAGCGTCCAGCTCGCGCCCTCGTCGTCGCTGCGCCAGACGCCGCCGCACGAGATCCCGAGCAGCAGTCGCCGGCTGTCGCGCGGGTCGACCAGCACGCTGTGGATGCCCGGGTGGTCGTAGCCGCCGCCGAACCAGCCGCGGCGCTCGGGGCGTTGCCACAGCGACTCGACCAGTCGCCAGCTCGCACCCCGGTCTTCGGAGCGGAACAGGCCCCCTGGGATGGTGCCGGCCCACAGCACGCCGGGCTGTTCAGGCCCGCCGGCGGCGAGGCTCCAGATCAGCTTCAGATCCCAGGGCACCGGATCGTCGTTGCCGTCCGGCTTGGCCGGATAGGCCGGTGCGGCCAGCTCCTGCCAGTGGCTGCCACCATCATCGCTGCGGTGCAGCTTGCAGCCGAAATGACCGAGGTTCAGCGCGGCGTACAGCGCGCCGTCGCGTGCGTCATGCAGGACTTGACTGACCGGGTCGCCGAGGAAGGCCGGTGCGGCGTTCGGCCGCCACCCGCCGGTGTCGTCGCGGTGCCAGCCCTGCAAACCCTTGCGGGTGGCGACCCAGAGTCGGTTCGACGGCATGAGGCTCTCCTTGTCATCAGGCCGCGCGCTGATCGTTCAGCCGCCGGTCAGCGCCTGCAGCACATGCACGTCGGCATCGGGGCGCAGCGCGTCGCTCAGGTGCTGCCGATCCCGGGCCCGCTGCCCGTCGATGAACACCGCGACGTGAGCGCGCAGGGCGCCCTGGTCATCGAGCAGGTAGCCGCGTGCCCGCGGGCTGGTCTTGAACACCTGCTCGAGGGCTTCGGCCAGCGTCGCGGCCTGCAGCACGTGCCGCGGACAGTCGACGTGGCGCTGCAGGTGGGCCGTGAACGTGACGCTGACCATTGCGCACGATTCTGCCGCTGCAGGCGGGCCTGTGGTGCGTCGGGGCGTCAGGCTTGCGAGGGCGCTGCCGCCGTGGCGCGGCGTGCACCAGCCCAGGTGGGGCCGCTCCGGCGCTCGCCGAGGAAGCCGAACTCGAGTGCCGGCCGCTGGCCGCTGATCAGTTCGGCCAGCGCCCGCCCGGAGCCCGCGCCATGCGTCCAGCCGAGCGTGCCGTGGCCGGCGTTGACCCACAGGTTCGCGATGCGGCTGCGGCCGATGCAGGGAATGTTGGTGGGCGTGCTCGGCCGCAGGCCGGCCCAGAAGTTCGGTGCGGACAGATCGGCCACGCCGGGAAACAGCTCTTCGTAGCGCCGCACCAGCGCCTGGCAGCGCACGCGCGCGGTGGGGCTGTCGAGGCCGGTGTCGTAGCCGGCCAGCTCGGCGGTGCCGGCGATGCGGACCTCGTCGCCCAGGCGCGAGACGGCGATCTTGCGCGCGTCGTCGATCATGCTGACCACGCTGGCGCGCTCCGGCCGGCGCAGCTTCAGCGTCGCCGAGTAGCCCTTTGCCGGGTAGATGTTGAGGTGCACACCGAGCGGGCGCAGCAGCGGCGCCGTGTAGGAGCCGAGCGCCGCCACGAAGGCATCGGCCTTCAGCGTGCGCGGCTGCTGCGACGCGAGGTCGTGGATGCGCACCGTGCCCAGCCGATCGCCTTCGCGGTCCAGGCCGTCGATCGCGTGGCCGTACAGGAAGACCGCACCGCGCGCGGCGCAGCGCTTCGCCAGCTCCTGCGTGAACACGCGTGCGTCGCCCGATTCGTCGCTCGGCGTGTAGGTGCCGCCGGCGATGCGCGGGCCGTAGCTCGCCAGCGCCGGCTCGACGCGCAGCACCTCGTCGCGCGACAGCACTCGGCGGTCGACGCCGTGGCGGCGCATCAGCTCGGCACCGGCCGCGCCGCCTTCGAGATCCTTCTGGCTGCTGAAGAAATGCAGGATGCCGCGCTCGAGCCGGTGGTACTCGATGCCGGTCTGCGCCACCAGGGCCTTCAGCGACTCGTGGCTGTAGCGGCCCAGCGCGACGAGCTGCTGCACGTTGCGCTCGAAGGCGCCGTCGGTGCATTGCGTCAGGAAGCTCAGGCCCCAGCGCCATTGCCAGGGATCGAGCTTGGGGCGGAACAGCAGCGGAGAGTCGTCGCGCGCCAGCCACTTCAGCACCTTCAACGGCGCCTCGGCGTTGGCCCAGGGCTCGCAGAAGCTGACCGAGATCTGCGCCCCGTTGGCGAAGCTGGTTTCCAGCGCGGCGTCGGGCTGGCGGTCGACGACCGTGACCTCGTGCCCCTGCTCGAGCAGGTACCAGGCGGTGCTGACGCCGATGATGCCGGCGCCCAGGACGATGACCTTCATGATGGCGACTCCTCTCGTCAAGCCTGCTTCAGCGGCGTCAGCAGCAACTGCGCCGCGACCGCCCACATCACCACGGCGACCAGTGCGTCGATCGCCCGCCATGCGGCCGCCTGGCGCAGGAAGCGCGCCGCGCCGACCGCGCCGAACCGAGCAGCGCGAACCACGCCGCCGACGC
>NZ_AZND01000130.1:0-9866 GCF_000576205.1 Methylibium sp. T29
CGCGAACACGAACTGCCCGAACGAGCCGCCCGCGTCACGATGCCGGCCGCCAGGCCGCGGCGGGCCGGCTCGATCAGGCGTGTGGTCGCCGCCATCAGCACCGCCGGCCCGGCCATGCCGGCGCCGCCAGCGGCCAACACACCGATCGAGAGGACGAGGCCCGCCGTCGTGTCCATGTAGGGCGTGATCGCGGTGCCCAGCGTGACCAGCAAGACACCGACGAAGATCACGCGCCCCGCTCCGATGCGGTCGGCCACCATGCCGGCGAAGGGCTGCGTCAGCCCCCACCACAGCTGGCCGCAGGCGAAAGCCAGGCTGATACTTCCGATGCCCAGGCCGGTGTGGGTGTTCAGCGTGCCGAGGAACAGGCCCATCGACTGGCGCACGCCCATCGTCAGCGCGAAGGCGCCGGCCGCGGCCAACAGCACCAGGCCGAGGTGCGGCAGCGCGCGGGGCTGCACGACGGCAGCGGCATTTGCGGCGTCAGGCATCGCTGTCGTCCTCTTCGGCATCGTCGAGCCGGGCCAGGCAGTCGTCGATCAGCGCATGCAGCGCCACCACCTGCGCCGGACCGAGCCGCGCGTTCAGCGCCAGCTGCGCCTGCTTCCAGGCGCGCTGCGCCTCGGCGCGCTTGGCCTGCCCGGACTCGGTGGCCTCGACGAGCCGGCTGCGCGCATCGTCGCCCGGCCCGAGCGCCACCCAGCCCTGCACCAGCAACGGCTGCAGGTTGCGCGTCAGCGTCGAGGCATCCAGGCGCATGTGGCGGGCCAGGTCGCCGGGCCGGATCGGTCCCAGCCGCACCACGTGCGACAGCAGCGAGTACTGCGTGTTCTTCAGCCCGAGCGGCGCCACGTAGCGTCGTAGTGGCGCGTCACGGCGCGACTGAGCTGCCGCAGCTTCAGGTTGGTGCAGCCCTGCGGGGCGGCGACCGCCGGACGTGAGGGTGGGGGAGGTGTCATGAATTTATTGTAGCTACAATTGTTGTATCTGCAATAAAATGCACGGCACCATGCATCCACCAACCCCCAACGACGACGGCGCGGCCACCCTGGCGCGCTGGCAGGCCGACGAAGCCACCGTCCGCGAACGCAACCCGCGCTACGGCCTGAGCCGACCGGAACAGGTGGCCCCGTTGAGCGGCCAGCAGTTCTTCGACGCCGTGTTCGCTGGCGAGCTGCCGCTGGCACCGATCTTCGAGACCCTGGACTTCGTGCCCATCCACATGGCGCGCGGCGTGGCGGTGTTCCAGGGCCGGCCGCTGGCGCGCCACTACAACCCCATGGGCACGGTGCATGGCGGCTGGTTCGCCACGCTGCTCGACTCGGCCGTGGCGTGCGCAGTGCACACGGCGCTGCCGGCCGGCAAGACCTACACGACGGTGGAGCTGAAGATCAGCCTGGTGAAGGCGCTGACCGCGAAGGTACCGCTGGTACGCGCCGAGGGCCGACTGATCCACCTGGGTCGCAGCCTGGGCACCGCCGACGGCCGCCTGGTCGGCCCCGACGGCACGCTGTACGCTCACGCCTCGACCACCTGCTTCGTCCTCGACCGGCCCCCTTCCCCATGAGACTGCTCCACACCATGTTGCGCGTCGGCGACCTGCCACGCTCGATCGACTTCTACACCCAGGTGCTCGGCATGACGCTGCTGCGCACCACCGAGCGACCGGCGCAGAAGTACAGCCTCGCCTTCCTCGGTTACGGCAGCAACCCCGAGCACGCCGAGATCGAGCTCACGTACAACCACGGTGTCGACCGCTACGAACTCGGCACCGCCTACGGTCACCTCGCGATCGGCGTGCCCGACGTGGCGGCCACCTGCGCCGCGGTGCGCGCGAAGGCACAGGCGCTCGGCGGCGCCATCACCCGCGAGCCCGGTCCGGTGCAGGGGGGCAGCACGGTGATCGCCTTCATCACCGATCCCGACGGCTACAAGATCGAACTGATCGAGCGCGCGTAAATTGGCCGGCTTCGGCGTGGTTTTTCCCGCGATCCGCCGGCCCACCGGCGCTTGACAGGAGCGGGTCTCAGACGGCAATCTTGTTGCCGTGCAGCAAGCCCTGGATTACGACCCCGAGCCCGCCTCCTGCGCCGTCGAATCCGGCGCCGTTTCGGTCGTGCCGCTGCGCGATCCCCAACAGATGCTCGAACGCACGCTGGCCGAGCGGCCGGCGCGACGCGACCTCTGGATCTTCGGCTACGCCTCGTTGATCTGGCGCCCGGAATTCGAGGCCGCCGAACAGCGGCTGGCCCGCGTGCACGGCCAGCACCGTGCCTTCCGCATGCGCTCGCGCATCAACCGCGGCACGCCGGAACGCCCCGGTCTCGTGTGCGCCCTGGTGCCGGGCGGCTCCTGCTCCGGTATGGTCTACCGGCTCGAGCCGTCGCGGGCCGACGCGGAACTGCGCCGCCTGTGGGACCGCGAGATGTTCTCCGGCGTCTACGATCCGAAATGGCTGCAGTGCCAGACCGCCCATGGTCAGGTCACGGCGCTGGCGTTCACCCTCAGCAAGCGCAGCCCCAACTACATCGGCGAGCTGGATGACGACACGCTGATCGGCATCCTGCGCCATGCGCGCGGCCGCTTCGGCAGCACGCTCGACTACCTGGTCGAAACAGCGGCCTGCCTGCGTCGCTGCGGTATCCGCGACCTCGCGATCGAGCGCCAGGTGGCGCTGGCGCAGCGCGCCGGCCTCACGGCGTAGACCGGCCCCGGCTGCCGCCGTTCGAGCCCGCGGGCCGGACGCAGGCCGAGGGTGCATCATCGTGGCCCCGCAGGCACTGCGTACCGGCCCTTCTTCGATGCAACACGAACCCGCGATCGACGACACCCGTCCGACCGATCAAGTGCCTGCGGCGGCGAGCGCAGACGAGCCGCATCCCGTGCTGTTGCAAATGCCGATCGGCGTGCGCAGCCTTTCGCTCGCCGTGCTGGCGGTGCTGGCGTGCCTGGTCGCGCTGCGTTGGGCCAGCGCGGTGTTCATCCCGCTGTTGCTGGGGCTGATGTTCAGCTACGCGCTGTCGCCGATCGTCGATCGGATGGTGCGTTGGCGCATTCCGCGCTCGCTGGCCGCGGCGGTACTGCTGCTGGCCATCCTCGCCGGTGCCGGCTCGACCGCCTACTCGCTCGGCGACGACGCCAGCGAGCTGATCGAGAGCCTGCCGGCCGCCGCCCAGAAGCTGCGCCAAGCCGTGAGGGCGGCTCGCAACGAGCCGACCAGCAAGATGGAGACGATGCAGAAGGCCGTCACCCAGCTCGAGCAGGCCGCCGAGGAGGCCGCCTCCTCGGCGGCGGGCCAGCGCGGGGTGCAACGGGTGCAGATCGAGCCGCGCAAGTTCAGCATCCGGGACTACCTGTGGAGCAGCACGCTGGGCCTGGCTTGGCTGATCGGGCAGGCTACCGTCGTCTGCTTCATCACCTACTTCCTGATCGCGTCGGGCAACAGCTTTCGCCGCAAGATGGTGAAGATCGCGGGTCCGACCTTCGCGCAACGGCGCGTCACGGTGGAGGCACTGGACGAGATCACCGAGCAGATCCAGCGCTACCTCCTGGTGCAATTGCTCATCAGCGCCCTGGTCGGCGTGGCGACCTGGCTCGCCTTCCTCTGGATCGGCCTGGAGCACGCCGCCGTCTGGGGCATCGTGGCCGCGGTACTGAACCTCGTACCCTACATCGGCTCGATCGCGGTCACCGTCGGCTCGGCCCTGGTCGCCTTCCTGCAGTTCGGCACGCTCGACATGGCGCTGGTGGTGGGCGGCGTTTCGCTGGTGCTCCACTGCATCAGCGGCTACCTGATCACGCCCTGGCTGACCAGCCGCACCAGCCGCATGAGCCCGGTGGTGGTGTTCGTGGGCGTGCTGGCCTGGGGCTGGCTGTGGGGCATCTGGGGGCTGCTGCTCGGCGTGCCGATCCTGATGGCCGTCAAGGCCGTGTGCGACCGCGTCGAGGACCTCAAGCCGCTCGGAGAACTGCTGGGCGACTAGCCGCGACCGCGCACGCGGCGGTGACCGCAGGGTCAGTCCACCGCAGCTTCGCCGGCGTGCGCAGCGTGCAGACCGCGCAGCCTCTCCAGATCCTGCTCGGTGTCCACGTCGAGCAGCACGCCGCCGTCAGGCACCTCGACCCCGAAAGCCGGATAGCGCGCCACCAGACGCCGTGCGCCCTCGTCGCCGCTGAGCCGCGCCAGTTCGGAGTACAGCTCGGCGGCGAACGCCACCGGATGGCCGCGCCGCCCGCGGTGCTGGGCATACACCACCGGGTGGTGCGGCATCGCGGCCGCCACGGCGCGCAGGGTGGCGGGCTGCACCAGCGGCATGTCACCGGGCAGCACCATCCAGCCGCTGGCATTCGAGCGGGCGGTGACGCCAGCGGCGATCGAGTCCCCCATGCCGAACGGCTGTTCGTCGCCGTTGCCCGGCAGAACGACCACATCGCGTGCCGCGATGGTGGCGGTGACGCGAGCCTGCAGCGCCTCGGTCGTCACCACGACCACCGGCAGGCGGCTCTGGATCACGTGCGCGAGCGTCGTCTCGAGCACCGTCGAGTCGCCGAACGGCTGCTCGAGCTTGTGAGCACGTGCGCTGCGCCCACTGCGGAAGCGCACGCCGCGCCCTGCCGCCAACACCACCACCACCGGCCCTTGTCGCACCGACATCCCCCCAGCTTGCGTTTTGCCGTCGCCAGCATTGGCGCGGCCTGTCTTGCGATCAAACCGCGACCCCGTGCAATCCGGAAGTGGGAGCTCTACCTAAGGCCTCACCCGCGGCCGGCGCGCCAGAGTGCTCCACCCGGCGCGTCTCGGCGCTCCACGCCCGGCCGACCCGGGGGCTAACCCGGACGCTTGAACGCCCACCCAGAAGGTAATCGGCCTTGCGTGCTGCTTGTCAGGCCAGTGCCTCGAAAGGCAGCTTGCGCAGGCGCTTGCCGGTCAGCGCAGCGACGGCATTGGCCACCGCCGGCGCGATCGGCGGCACGCCGGGTTCGCCCAGGCCGGTGGGTGGATCGTTGCTCGGCACGAAATGCACCGCCACCGGCGGCGCATCCGTGATGCGCGGTGGTGCGAAGTCGCTGAACTGGCTCTGCTCCACCACCCCGTCCTTCAGCGTGATCGCGAAGCCCGGCTGGATCATCGACAGGCCGAACACCGCGCCGCCCTGGATCTGCGCCTCGGCCGCCGTCGGGTTGACGACCTGGTTGGCATGCACGCCGGCCGTGACCGCATGCACCTTCGGTCGGCCGTCGATGAGGGACACGTCGACCACGTAGGCCACCACCGAGCCGAAGGACTCGTGCACCGCCACACCCCAGGCATGGCCGGCCGGGAGGGACTTGCCGTAGCCCGACTTGTCGACCGCGAGCTTCAGTGCGGCCACGTGGCGCGCGTGCTTCTTCGGGTCGAGCTTCGCGAGCCGCCAGGCCACCGGATCCTGGCCCGCCGCACGCGCCACCTCATCGGCCAGCGTCTCCATCACGAAGCCGGTGTGGGTGTGGCCGACCGAGCGCCACCACAGCACCGGCACTGCGACGTCCGGGTGCGTGGCGCGCAGCCGCATCGGCATCCCATAGGTGTTCTCGACCACACCCTCGGTCATCGTGTGGTCGATGCCGTCCTTGACCAGGAAGGACTCGAACGGCGTGCCTTTCACCAGCGACTGGCCGACGATCACGTGATCCCAGCCCTGCACCTGCCCCTGCGCGCCGAGCGCGATGTCGACACGGTGCAGGTGAGCCGGCCGGTAGTAGCCGCCCTTGATGTCGTCCTCGCGGCTCCACATCACCATCAACGGCGATTTCGGATCCTTGGCGTGCCAGGCCTTGGCGATGCCGGCGGCCTCGCGCAGGTAGTCCGAGCTCGGGACCGCGCGCCGCCCGAAGCCGCCGCCGGCCGGCAGCGTGTTCAGCGTCACCTGCTCGGGCTTGAGGCCCAGCGTCTGCGCGATCGCCGTCTGGTCGACGGTCTGGAACTGCGTGCCCGCCCACACGGTGGCGCGATCGGCCTTCAGTTCGAAGGTCGCGTTCAGCGGTTCCATCGGCGCGTGTGCGAGGTAGGGGAATTCGTACTCGGCGCTGATCTTCTTCGGCGCCGCCTTCGCGGCGGCCTCGATCGCGGCGCCGTCACCGGCGAGAGCCGTGAGCTTCGGCGCCTTGGCCTCGTCGCGGTACTGGGCCAGCAGCTTGTCGCTGCTGACCGTGCCGCCGACACCGGCCTTCCATTTCACCTGCAACGCCTCGCGGCCCTGCTTGGCGGGCCAGTAGCCGTCGGCGATGACGGCCAAGCCCGTGCCGCCGCGGTCGGTCGACACCTGGAACACGTCGATCACGCCCTTGATGGCCTTCGCCTTGCTCGCGTCGAAGCTCTCGACCTGGCCACCGAAGGTCGGCGCCCGCTGCAGCAGCGCGACCTTCATGCCCGGCAGGCGGTGGTCGATGCCGTAGCGCTTCTTGCCTGACACGGAGGCGACCGCGTCGATGCGGCCCTTGCCGTGGCCGATGATGCGGTAGTCGGCCGGCGCCTTCAGCGCCACGCTCGACGGCACCGGCTGCTTCGCCGCCGCGGCAGCCAGCGAGGCGTAGGTCGCCCGCTTGCTGCCATGGCGCACCACGCCGGCCTCGGTACTGCAGGCCTCCGCCGGCACCTTCCACTGCGCGGCGGCCGCTGCGACCAGCATCATGCGGGTGGCCGCGCCGACCTGACGGTACTGCAGCCAGGAGTTCGGCACCGCGCTGGAGCCGCCGGTCATCTGGATGCCGAACAGCGGGTCCTTGTAGGCCTCGCCTGCCGGCGCGAGGCTGGCGCGCACGTGCTTCCAGTCGACGTCGAGCTCCTCGGCCACCAGCATCGGCAGCGCGGTCAGCGCGCCCTGGCCGAAGTCGAGCCGGTTGACGCGGATCTCCACCGTGTTGTCGGGATAGATCTTGATGAAGGGGCTGGGGTCGACCGGCTTCTTCGGCGCGGCGGGCGCGCCCTCCTCGGCCGCCAGCGCGGCCGGTGCCGACCAGGTGACGGCCAGCCCGCCGCCGCCGAGCGCGCTGAGCTTGAGGAAGCCACGGCGGTCGAATTCGCCGGAGCGGGCGTCGGTATCGGGGGCCGGCGACTGGCCGGCGAGGCGTTTGGCGACGAGTGCGAAGTCCATCGGGGCGTCCTCAGGCGATGCGCTTCGCGGCGTCATGGATGGCGGCGCGGATGCGTTGGTAGGTGCCGCAACGGCAGATGTTGCCGGCCATCGCGGCGTCGATGTCGGCGTCGCTCGGCGCCTTGTTGCTCTTCAGCAGACCGGTCGCGCTCATGATCTGGCCACTCTGACAGTAGCCGCACTGGGCGACGTCGTGCTCGATCCAGGCCGCCTGCACCGCCTTGCCGACCTTGTCGTTGCCGACGGCCTCGATCGTCGTGACCTTCTTGCCCGCGACCATCGACACCGGCGTGATGCACGAGCGCGTGGGCTGCCCGTCCACGTGGACGGTACAGGCGCCGCAGGCGGCGATGCCGCAGCCGAACTTGGTGCCTGTCATCGCCAGATCGTCGCGCAAGGTCCACAGCAAGGGAGTGGCCGGGTCGACATCGACGCTGGTCGCCTTGCCGTTCAGTGTGAAGCGCGTGCTCATGGTTTCTCCCGATTCTGGAAGTCACGGACTGTGCTCCGTGATGCCGGACGCATCGCGGCGGTGCGCGGAATCCTGACCGAAAGTCAGGGCCAAGTTGGCCTTCCGCCAGCCGCCTACACTTTTATGCATGCGCCCCGACATTGCCGACCTCCGCAAGAGCTACGAACAGGGTGAACTCGACGAAGCCCATTCGGCCGCCGACCCGCTGCAGCAGTTCGAGCAGTGGCTCGATCAGGCGCTGAAGGCCGAGCTGCCCGAGCCCAACGCGATGACGCTCGCCACGGTCGGCGCCGACGGCCGCCCGTCGACGCGCGTCGTGCTGATCAAGGGCTGCGACGCGCGCGGCATCGTCTGGTACACCAACTACGAGAGCCGCAAGGGCCGCGAACTGGCCGCACACCCGTTCGCGGCGCTGCAGTTCCACTGGGTCGATCTCGAGCGCGTGGTGCGCATCGAAGGCCGGGTCGAGAAGGTCAGCGACACCGAGTCGGACGCCTACTACCGCTCCCGACCGCTCGACTCGCGCCTCGGCGCCTGGGCCTCGCCGCAGAGCCAGGTGATCGCGTCGCGGGCGGTGCTGGTGGCCAACGCGGCGAAGGTCGGCGCGCAGTTCCTGCTGAACCCGCCGCGCCCGCCGCACTGGGGCGGCTTCCGGCTGCTGCCGGACCGCTGGGAGTTCTGGCAGGGCCGCAAGAGCCGCCTGCACGACCGGCTGCGCTACACGCAGCAGCCCACCGGGGGCTGGCTGCGAGAGCGCCTGGCGCCATAGCGCCAGGCACACATCAGAACGCGACGCGCAAACCGGCGCTGAGGCTGCGTCCCGGCAGTGGCGCCAGATCGCGCACCGTCGCCACCGAGCCGGCGTTGTAGGCCAGCCGGTCGGTCAGGTTGTCGAGCTTGACGAAGAACAGCGCATCGTTGCCGTCCCAGGCCAGCCGCTTGCTGAGGGCCAGGTTGATCAGCGTATAGCCGGCGGTGGGCTCGTCGTCGTCCGGCACGCGGTCCTGCTTCTGCGCACGCACCACCTCGCCGCGCAGCGTCCAGCCCTCGAGCCCATAGGCCGCGCCGATCTTGACGCGCAGCGGCGCGATGCGCGGCAGCGGCTCGCCGGTGCTGCGGTTGGTGGCTCTTACCGCATCGAGCTGCGCCTCCAGATCGACCGTCCGGGCGCCTTCCAGCACGCGCCAGGCGCCTTCCAGTTCGAAGCCGCTGAGCCGCGCCTTGACGCCCTGGAAGGCGTAGACCGGGAAGGCCTCGCCTTCGTCGTTGACGAAGTCCGGTTCACCGGTGCGCAGCAGCGCGATGTAGTTCGAGAAGTTGCTGACGAAGGCGCCGGCCCGCAGTCGGTCGTGCCCGGACTTCCACTCCAGTGCCAAGTCGAGGTTGCTGCCTTTCTCCTTGCCCAGTTCCGCATCACCGCGCTCGAAGGCGGCGGTGGCGATGTGCACGCCGTTGGCGAACAGCTCGTAGTTGGTCGGCGCGCGCTCGGTGTAGGTCAGGTTGCCGTTGAGCTGCCAGCCGCTGCCGAAGGCCGGGGCCAGGTCCCACACGCCGCCGACGGCCGCGCTGCCGGCCGTGTAGCGGCGGCTCAGCGCATCGCCGAACTTCGGGTCGGCGGCGCCCGCGTCGCCTTCGGACTCGATGCGATGGCGCTCGACCCGCGCGCCGAAGCTGAGGCGCGAGGCGCCTTGCAGCTTCAGCTCCTCGTGCGCGAACAGCGCGAGCTGATCGCTGGTGGTGCTGGGCACGAAGGCCTCTTCGCCCAGCGCCTCGAACCTGGCGTGCTCGGCCTGCAGGCCGAACACGCCCTTCAGGTCACCGAGCGGCGCGTGCTCGAACTCCAGCCGGCCGTCGCTGCCCTTGTTCTTGAAGGTGGTGCCCACCTCGCCGGTTCCTTCGACCTCCTGGTGCTGGTAGTCGGTGGCCTGCAGGCGCGCGCGCACGCTGCGGATCGGGCCGCCCAGGTCGCGCCACTCACCGGCCAGCGCGAACTTGTCGCGCCGCATGCGGATCAGCACGTCGTCCTCGGCCACGATGCCGTAGTCGTTGCGGTAGGTGTCGACCGACGCGCCCAGGTAGCCATGGTCCCACTGCATCGACGCACCGAGGGCGCCGCCCTTGGCATCGCTGGCCGAGTTGACGATGCGGTCGCGCCGCTCGGTGCCGCCGCCGTCGACGGGGCGGTCGAAATCGGGCACGCGCAGGTCGTCGGTCTTGCGTGCGAACACGTCGGCGTGGATCGCCAGGCCGTTGCCGCCGGC
>NZ_AZND01000131.1:0-9809 GCF_000576205.1 Methylibium sp. T29
TCCCTTTTATCCCGCCCGGCCGCGAGGTCGGGCGGTTTTTCTGGGTCGATCGCACACAAAGAGTGCGCACCCTCCAAGTGCGACGGTCAGGCCCGTCGGCTGGCCCACACCCAGAGCGCCACGCCGGCCGCCACCATCGGCACGCACAGCCACTGTCCCATGCTCATGCCCAGCGCCAGCAGGCCCAGGAAGCCGTCCGGCTCACGGAAGTATTCGGCGATGAAGCGCAGCACGCCATAGCCCACCAGGAAGGCACCCGAGACCTGCCCGGTCGCACGCGGCTTGCGCGCATAGAGCCACAGCACGACGAACAGCAGCAGCCCTTCGAGCGCGAACTGGTATAGCGGCGACGGATGACGAGGGATCTCGCTGCCCGACTGCGGGTAGACCATCGCCCACGGCAATGACGGATCGGCCGCCCGGCCCCACAGCTCGCCGTTGATGAAATTGCCGATGCGTCCGCTGGCCAGACCGGTCGGCACGCAGGGCGCAATGAGGTCGGTCACCTCGAGCCAGCGTCGCCCGCGCGTGCGGGCGAACAGCGCCATCGCGCCGATCACGCCGAGCAGGCCACCGTGGAAGGCCATGCCGCCCTTCCAGACCTCGAACACCTCCAGTGGATGCGCCGCGTAGTAGCCGGGCTTGTAGAACAGTACATAGCCGAGCCGCCCACCGATGATCACGCCCAGCACGCCGTAGAACAGCAGGTCCTCGACATCGCGTCGCGTCCAGCCGGTCTCCCTGAACGGCGAATGCTGCACCCGGAGCGACGCGAGCCACAGGAACAGGCCGAAGGCCACCAGATAGGTCAGACCGTACCAGTGGATCGCCAGCGGCCCGAGTTCCAGGGCCACGGGGTCGAACTGCGGATGGATCAGCATGGGCGTGTCGGTTGCGGCCGCCGGGGCCGCAGGCATCTGGACAGGCCGGCACGATAACGCAGCGCCCCGCGACCTCAACCGCCTGGCGACGGCGCGGCGCGCACGAAGTCGACGAAGCGCGCCACCACCGCCGGCGGTTCGCGGCGCCACACCAGGCTCGTCTCGCAGCGTGGCGCGCCGACAGCCAGCGACGGCGGCAGGGCACGGTAGACCACCCCGCGGCGCTGCATGCGGGTCACCACCTCGGGCACCCAGGCCACGCCCAGCCCGGCCGACACTAGGTTGACGATCGTCTGCATCTGGATCGCCTCCTGCGCGATCGTCGGCACCGCGCCGTGGCGGTGGTAGTAAGCCAGGACCGCATCGAACAGCGAGGGCGCGATCGGCCGGGGAAAGATCACCAACGGCTGCGCCATCAGGACCGGGAGGGACAGGCGCGTGGCCCGAGCCAGCGGATGCGCCTCGGGGAGCGCCAGCACCAGCGGCTCCTCGAGCACGCGCAGGGCATCCAGCCCCGCGCTCTCCACCCCCGGGTCCATGCCGCTGGCGTGCAGCATGAAGCCGGCATCCAGTTCGGACCGCGCGAAGGCGTGGCGTTGCACGTCGGTCGTGACCTCACGCAACTCGACCTCGATGCGCGGGTGGCGCTCCCGGAAGCCACGCAGCCAGTCCGGCAAGGGGCCGAACCCCAGCGTCGACACGAAGCCCAGGCGCAGCCGCCCGACATCGCCCTCGCCCACCGCACGCGCCAGCACCGACAAGGCCTCCCCCTGCGCCAGCCACTGACGCACCGGTTGCAGCAGCGCGGCCCCGGCGGGCGCAAGCGTCACAGTGCGGCGGTTGCGCACGAACAGCGGCTGCCCCAGGCGCCGCTCCAGTTGCTGGATCGCCATCGTCAGCGGCGGCTGCGTCATGTGCAGTCGCTGCGCGGCACGGCCGAAGTGCAGCAGTTCCGCCACGGCGAGGAACTGCCGCCAGACGCGCACGTCGATCAGGTCGTTGGTCATTCACCAAGCATATCAATCGAGCCGCCAACATATATTGGACGAAGACAGAGGCCGAGGCCGATACTCGCGCCGCACGCCTACCAACCGCCAGCCCAGGAGCCCGCCATCATGAGCATCAACCGCCGTTCGAAGAACATCACCGAAGGCGTGGCCCGCGCACCCAACCGCTCGATGTACTACGCGATGGGCTACCAGGAGGCCGACTTCAAGAAGCCGATGATCGGCGTGGCGAACGGCCACTCGACCATCACGCCCTGCAACTCGGGCCTGCAGAAGCTGGCCGACGCCGCGGTCGAGGGCATCGAGGCGGCCGGCGGCAATGCACAGATCTTCGGCACCCCCACCATCAGCGACGGCATGGCGATGGGCACCGAGGGCATGAAGTACTCGCTGGTCTCGCGCGAGGTCATCGCCGACTGCGTGGAAACCTGCGTCGGCGGCCAGTGGATGGACGGCGTGCTGGTGGTCGGCGGCTGCGACAAGAACATGCCGGGCGGCATGATGGGCATGCTGCGCGCCAACGTGCCCGCGATCTACGTCTACGGCGGCACCATCCTGCCGGGAAAGTACAAGGGCCAGGATCTCAACATCGTCAGCGTGTTCGAGGCCGTCGGCCAGTTCACCGCGGGCAACATGAGCGAGGAAGACTTCTGCCAGATCGAGCGACGCGCGATCCCGGGCAGTGGCTCCTGCGGGGGCATGTACACCGCCAACACCATGAGTTCGGCCTTCGAGGCCCTGGGCATGAGCCTGCCGTTCGCCTCCACGATGGCCAATGTCGAGGACCCGATCGTCGCGCACACCAAGGAAGCGGCGCGCGTGCTGGTCGAGGCAGTGAAGGCCGACCTCAAGCCGCGTGACATCGTCACACGCAAGAGCATCGAGAACGCGGTCGCGGTGATCATGGCCACCGGCGGCTCGACCAATGCGGTGCTGCACTTCCTGGCCATCGCGCACGCCGCCGGCGTCGAGTGGACGATCGACGACTTCGAGCGCGTGCGCCGCAAGGTGCCGGTGCTGTGCGACCTCAAACCCAGCGGCAGGTACCTGGCGATCGACCTGCACCGCGCCGGCGGCATCCCGCAGGTGATGAAGACGCTGCTCGCCGCCGGGCTGATCCACGGCGACTGCATCACCATCACCGGAAGGACCGTGGCCGAGAACCTGGCCGACATCCCCGATGCGCCGCGCGCCGACCAGGACGTGATCCGCCCGATCACGAAGCCGATGTACGAGCAAGGCCACCTGGCCATCCTGAAGGGCAACCTGTCGCCTGAGGGCGCCGTGGCCAAGATCACCGGCCTGAAGAATCCCAGCATCACTGGCCCGGCGCGCGTGTTCGACGACGAGCAGTCGGCGCTGGCCGCCATCATGGCCAAGCAGATCCAGGCCGGCGACGTGATGGTGCTGCGCTACCTGGGCCCGATGGGGGGCCCGGGCATGCCCGAGATGCTGGCGCCGACCGGTGCGCTGATCGGCCAGGGGCTGGGCGAATCGGTGGGGCTGATCACCGACGGCCGCTTCTCCGGCGGCACCTGGGGCATGGTGGTCGGCCACGTGGCACCCGAGGCCGCGGCCGGCGGCACGATCGCGCTGGTGCAGGAAGGCGACTCGATCACCATCGATGCGCACACGCTGGTGCTCAACCTCAACGTGAGCGAGGCCGAGATCGCAAAGCGCCGCGCCGCCTGGAAGGCGCCGGCGCCGCGCTACACACGCGGCGTGCTGGCCAAGTTCGCGAAGAACGCGTCAAGCGCCAGCAGCGGCGCGGTATTGGACCGCTTCGAGTAGGTAGGCGGCGGGACTGGACCGCAAAGGAAAAGGCGACCCGCGGGTCGCCTTGTTCATGGTCGGACGCTTGCGCGAACAGGGATCAGCGCTTGGTGTCCGGTCCGCCGTCGATGCGGCTGGTGCTCTGGCTGTCGAAGCGGCTGTTGAGCACGGAATCCCGGGCCTTCTGGCGCTGCGCCTCACGCTGACCTTCGATCTTGTCGGTCCGCTTCGCCTGGGACGCCTTGAAGGCGGCCGCCTTCTTCTTCTCGAAGCCGCGCGGGTCGATCCCCAGTGCGGCCATGCTCTTGTTGCGACGAGCGACCTTGCGCTCGTCCATCTTTTCCATTTCCTTGCGCTTGGTGTAACCCGACATGTCGGCCCAGGTCCACCAGATCACGGCCAGCGCGAACGGCGCCAGCACGGCCCACCACGACCAAACGCCGACCACCCCGATGTCGAGCAGTTTCAACGCGGACAACACGACGCCCAGGACCACGAACCACATCGCCTTCTCCTCTGCCGGCGCTTGCCGGCCGCGCGCGCAGGTCAACCCCGCCCACGTACAATGCGTTGGGCACTTTACCCCAGCCATGACACAGCAAGGAGACCCTCGATGAACCCGAAAGTGATGATGTGTGTGGTCGTTGGCGCCTTGAGCGCCGCACCCGCCTTCGCCAACGCCGATCTGGCGCAGAAGAAGAACTGCATGGCCTGCCATCAGGTCGACCAGAAGGTCCTGGGCCCGTCGTTCAAGGCCGTGGCTGCCAAGTACGCCGGCGACAAGGATGCCGTGGCGAAACTGTCCACCAAGGTCATCAAGGGCGGCTCGGGTTCCTTCGGTCAGATCCCCATGCCGGCAAATCCGCAGGTGAACGAAGCCGAAGCCCAGCAACTGGTGACCTGGATCCTCGGCCTGAAGTGATCTGTGCAGGCCGCGCCAGCGGCCTCGCCAAAACAGAAAGGGCCCCGCATACGGGGCCCTTTCTCATGTCAGACAGAGCACGTCAGTTGGTCTGAGCCAACTGCTCGAGGATGGCCGGATTCTGGTGAGCACGCCACGTCGCTGCGCGACATGAGTGCTCCCCGATCCGCCCATGGCGCTGACGCGCCACGCCCTTCGGGCCCTCGATTCAGTTGGTCTGAGCCAACTGCTCGAGGATGGCCGGATTCTCCAGGGTCGAGGTGTCCTGGGTGATGGCCTCGCCCTTGGCGATCGAGCGCAGCAGGCGGCGCATGATCTTCCCGGAGCGGGTCTTGGGCAGGTTGTCGCCGAAGCGGATGTCCTTGGGCTTGGCGATCGGGCCGATCTCCTTGCCGACCCAGTTGCGCAGTTCGGCAGCGATCTTCTTCGCTTCCTCACCGGTCGGACGAGGGCGCTTCAGCACCACGAAGGCGCAGATCGCCTCGCCGGTGGTGTCGTCCGGGCGGCCGACCACCGCCGCTTCCGCGACGAGTTCGGTGTGCGAGACCAGCGCCGACTCGATCTCCATCGTGCCCATGCGGTGGCCTGACACGTTCAGCACGTCGTCGATGCGCCCGGTGATGGTGAAGTAGCCGGTCTTCTCGTCGCGGATCGCGCCGTCGCCGGCCAGGTAGTACTTGCCCTTGAAGTCTTCCGGGTAATAGCTCTTCTTGAAGCGCTCCGGGTCGCCCCAGATCGTGCGGATCATGCTGGGCCAGGGCTGCTTCACAACCAGAATGCCGCCTTGCCCGTTCGGCACGTCCTTGCCGGTCTCATCGACGATCGCGGCCTGGATGCCGGGGAACGGCAGCGTGCACGAACCCGGCACCAGCGGCGTCGCGCCCGGCAGCGGCGTGATCATGTGGCCGCCGGTCTCGGTCTGCCAGAAGGTGTCGACGATCGGGCAGCGGCCGCCACCGATGTGCTGGTGGTACCACTCCCAGGCGGCCGGGTTGATGGGCTCGCCCACCGAACCGAGGATGCGCAGGCTGGAGAGGTCGTATTGCTTCGGGTGCACCGCCTCGTTGCCCTCGGCGGCCTTGATCAGCGAGCGGATCGCCGTCGGCGCGGTGTAGAAGACGGAGACCTTGTGCTTCTGGATCATCTGCCAGAAGCGGCCAGCGTCCGGATAGGTCGGCACACCCTCGAACACGATCTCGGTGCCGCCCAGCGCCAACGGGCCGTAGGTGATGTAGCTGTGCCCGGTGACCCAGCCGATGTCGGCAGTGCACCAGAAGATGTCGTCGTCCTTCAGGTCGAAGGTCCACTTGGTGGTGAGCGCCGCGTGGAGCAGGTAACCGCCGCTGGCGTGCTGAACTCCCTTGGGCTTGCCGGTCGAGCCCGAGGTGTAGAGCAGGAACAGCGGATGCTCCGCCTCGACCCACTCCGGCTCGCAGGTGTCGGCCTGGCCGGCGAGCAGTTCGTTCAGCCAGACGTCGCGCCCGGCCTGGAAGCCGACGTCGGCGCCGGTGCGCTTGGCGACGACCACATGCCGGACGCTCTCGCAACCACCCAGCGCCAGCGCCTCGTCGACGATCGCCTTCAGCGGCAACTGCTTGCCGCCGCGCACCTGCTGGTCCGCGGTGATCACGGCCACTGCGCCGGTATCGGCGATGCGGTCGCGCAGGCTCTGCGCCGAGAAACCGCCGAACACGACCGAATGGGTCGCCCCGATGCGGGCGCAGGCCTGCATCGCCGCCACGCCCTCGATCGACATGGAGATGTAGATGACGACGCGGTCACCCTTCTTCACGCCCAGCGAGCGCAGGCCGTTGGCGAGCCGGCAGGTCTGGGCCAGCAGTTGGCGGTAGGAGGCGGTGGTCACCTTGCCGTCATCGGCCTCGAAGATGATGGCCGTCTTGTCGCCCAGTCCGCGCTCGACGTTGCGGTCGAGACAGTTGTAGGAGACGTTCAGCGTGCCGTCCTCGAACCACTTGAAGAACGGTGCATCGCTGTCGTTCAGCACCTTGGTGAAAGGCTTCTTCCAACTCACCAGTTCCCGTGCCAGCCGCCCCCAGTAGCCCTGGTAGTCGGCCGCGGCCTCGGCGACCAGCTTGTCGTAGGCCGCCATGCCCGAAACATGGGCAGCGCCGGCGAGCTCCGCCGGCGGGAGGTAGATGTGGGGTTCCTGACTGCTCATGTTCGTCTCCTCGAGGCGTAGTTGTCGGTCGGCACCATAGGCAGACGCTCTTACGATGCCCTTACTCGCAGCTTGGCAATGTAGCGCGGACCGGCAGACCCTGACCATTGCGGCTACCCCCGAGCCATTGCTTCATGCGGGCACGCTCCCACGGAGCGGTGTTCAATAGAATCTGCGCCTCCTCCTTCGTTCCCTCCCCATGTCCGCCTCCCCTGACCCGATCAAGAACAAGCTCCCCGCCCTGCCCAATCTGATCTTCGCCAGCCGGTGGCTTCAGCTGCCGCTGTACCTGGGCCTGATCCTGGCGCAGGTGGTCTATGTCTTCCATTTCTGGGTAGAACTGGTCCACCTGATCGAGGCGGCGTTCGGCAACACCGAGGCACTGCAGAAGCTGGTGACCAGCATCGGCTACAAGACCGACGCACCCATCGCGAGCCTGAACGAGACGGTGATCATGCTGGTGGTGCTGGCGCTGATCGACGTGGTGATGATCAGCAACCTGCTGATCATGGTCATCGTCGGCGGTTACGAGACCTTCGTGTCGCGCATGAATCTCGAGGGCCACCCCGACCAGCCTGAGTGGCTGAGCCACGTCAACGCCTCGGTGCTGAAGGTCAAGCTGGCCACGGCCATCATCGGCATCAGCTCGATCCACCTGCTCAAGACCTTCATCAACGCGGGCAACTACACCGACAAGGTGCTGCTGTGGCAGACCCTGATCCACATCACCTTCCTGCTGTCCGCGCTCGCCATCGCCTACACCGACAAGCTGATGACAGCAGCGACTCACCAGGAAAAGCACTGACGCCGCCGCGGCCCCGGCGGCAGCCCGCGTGAAACGCTGGATCCCCACCCGCGAGCAGCTTCGCCGCTCGAAATGGCTGCGCCCGGTCGCGCACCATCTCGACAACGAGCGCCTGTGGCGCACCGACCGCGGCAGCGTGGCGCGGGCGGTCGCCATCGGGGTGTTCGTCGGCTTCATGCTGCCGGTGGCGCAGTTCCTGTTCGCCATCGCCGTGGCGATCGCGCTGCGCGCCCATGTCGCGATCGCGGCGGCAGCCACGCTGATCACGAATCCCTTCACCTTCCCTCCGATCTACTGGGCCGCCTACAAGATCGGCCGATTCCTGCTCGGTGAACCGGACGACGAGGCCGCGGCGCTGCGGGTCGAAAGCGAGACCGCGGCGCTGCTCGAGCAACAGGGCTTCATCGAAGGGCTGTGGACGGCCGCGCAATCAGCCGGTGCGCCGCTGCTCGTGGGACTGGCTTCGCTGGCCGTGATCGGTGCGGCCACCGGCTTCACGCTGGTCTGGCTGCTCTGGCGGCCCCGGCCCGAGCATCGGCCGGACGAGGACGAGCGTCCCCCCGAACAGTAAACTTGTCAACTTGCCCTGGTGCCGCTGCCCGGCAGACCGGCCGGGTACGCCGCCCTCCGTTCCGCAGCCACTCCCCGATCACGGGACAGCCCCATGACCACGATCCGACACGCCGATCTCGTTGACAGCATCGCTGCCGCGCTGCAGTACATCAGCTACTACCACCCGGCCGACTACATCACGCACCTGGCGCGTGCCTACGAACAGGAGCAGAGCCCGGCCGCCAAGGACGCGATCGCGCAGATCCTCACCAACTCCAAGATGTGCGCCGAAGGACGCCGGCCGATCTGCCAGGACACCGGCATCGTCAACGTGTTCCTGAAGATCGGCATGGACGTGCGCTTCGAGGGCTTCGCCGGCTCGATCGAGGATGCCGTCAACGAGGGCGTGCGCCGCGGCTACCTGAACCCCGAGAACACCCTGCGCGCCAGCATCGTGGCCGATCCCCACTTCGAGCGCAAGAACACCAAGGACAACACCCCGGCCGTCGTGCACATGACGGTCGTGCCGGGCAACACGGTCGACGTGCAGGTGGCGGCCAAGGGCGGCGGCTCCGAGAACAAGAGCAAGTTCGTGATGCTCAACCCCAGCGACAGCCTGGTCGACTGGGTATTGAAGACGGTGCCGACCATGGGCGCCGGCTGGTGCCCGCCGGGCATGCTGGGCATCGGCATCGGCGGCTCGGCGGAGAAGGCCATGCTGATGGCCAAGGAGTCGCTGATGGGCGACATCGACATGTACGAGCTCAAGCAGCGCGGCCCGCAGAACAAGCTGGAGGAGCTGCGCATCGAGCTGTGCGACAAGATCAACGCCCTCGGCATCGGCGCCCAGGGCCTGGGCGGCCTGACCACGGTGCTCGACGTGAAGATCTCGACCTTCCCGACGCACGCGGCCAGCAAACCCGTGGCAATGATCCCGAACTGCGCCGCCACGCGCCACGCACACTTCGTGCTCGACGGCTCCGGCCCGTCCTACCTCGAGCCGCCGAGCCTGGACCTCTGGCCCGACGTGAAATGGGCTCCCGATTACAACAAGAGCAAGTCGGTCAATCTCGACACGCTGACGCGCGAGGAGGTGGCGAGCTGGAAGCCGGGCGACACGCTGCTGCTCAACGGCAAGATGCTCACCGGCCGCGACGCCGCACACAAGCGCATCCAGGACATGCTGGCCAAGGGCGAGAAGCTGCCGGTGGACTTCACCAACCGCGTCATCTACTACGTCGGCCCGGTCGATCCGGTGCGCGACGAGGTGGTCGGCCCGGCTGGCCCGACCACCGCCACGCGCATGGACAAGTTCACCGAGATGATGCTGGCCCAGACCGGCCTGATCGGCATGATCGGCAAGGCCGAGCGCGGCCCGGCCGGCATCGAGGCGATCCGCAAGCACAAGAGCGCCTACCTGATGGCCGTCGGCGGCGCCGCCTACCTGGTGGCCAAGGCGATCAAGCAGGCCAAGGTGCTGGCTTCGCCGACCTTGGCATGGAGGCGATCTACGAGTTCGACGTCAAGGACATGCCGGTGACGGTGGCCGTCGACTCGACCGGCAGCTCGGTGCACCAGACGGGACCGGCCGAATGGCAGGCGAAGATCGGCAAGATTCCGGTCGCCACCGCCTGAGCGCGGGGCCGCTGCAGGCCCCGGACTGCCCGGCCTGCGGCGGGCCGAACGGCTG
>NZ_AZND01000132.1:0-9743 GCF_000576205.1 Methylibium sp. T29
CCCGCTGCTGGCCGACGAACTGAAGCGCGCCGCGCCGGTGCCGCTGGGCGTCGCGCTGCCGCAGGACAAGCGGCTGCGCACGCTGTGCGAGGCGGTGCTCGACGATCCGACGCGCCACGACACGCTGGCCGACTGGTCGCGCGACGTCGGCGCGAGCGAGCGCACGGTCGCCCGGCTGTTCCGCCAGGACCTGGCACGAGCTTCGTGCAGTGGCGCCAGCAGGTGTTGCTGGCGCGCGCGCTGTCGCTGGCCGCGCGCGGCACGCCGATGGGCCAGATCGCCTCCGAGCTGGGCTACGCCAGCCCCAGCGCCTTCAGCGCGATGGTGCGGCGCTCGGTCGGCGCGCCGCCGAGCCGCTTCTTCGCGTCGGCGTGAGCGGGCCGGCTCGGCGAAAATGCGCCCAGGAGCCTCATGAGCGAACAGATCCTCTACGACTTCACCAAGCAGGACGCCAGCGGCGCCAGCTGCACCTCGCAGGCCTGGGCCAAGGTGCCCGAACCGCTGACGCCGGCGCGCCGCGACGCGCTGAAGGCGCGCGCGAAGCAGCTGCTGGCCGAGCGCAACGCGGTGCTGGTGGCGCACTACTACGTCGACGGCGACCTGCAGGACCTGGCGCTGGAGACCGGCGGCTGCGTGTCCGACTCGCTGGAGATGGCGCGCTTCGGCCGCGACCACGCCGCGCAGACCCTGGTGGTCGCCGGCGTGCGCTTCATGGGCGAGAGCGCCAAGATCCTGTCGCCCGAGAAGACGGTGCTGATGCCCGACCTCGACGCGACCTGTTCGCTCGACCTGGGCTGCCCGCCCGATGACTTCGCCGCCTTCTGCGACGCCCACCCCGACCGCACCGTGGTGGTCTACGCCAACACCAGCGCGGCGGTGAAGGCACGCGCCGACTGGATGGTGACCAGTTCCTGCGCCGTCGCCATCGTCGAGCACCTGCATGCGCAGGGCCAGAAGGTGCTGTGGGCGCCGGACCGGCACCTGGGCCGCTACATCGCCGAGCACACCGGCGCGGACATGCTGATGTGGCAGGGCGAGTGCATCGTGCACGACGAGTTCAAGGGCCTGGAGCTCGAGCTGATGAAGCGCGAGCACCCCGACGCGCTGGTGCTGGTGCACCCCGAGTCGCCGAAGCGCGTGGTCGAGCTGGCCGACGTGGTGGGCTCGACCTCGCAGCTGCTGAACGCCGTGACCGGCAGCGACCGCCAGACCTTCATCGTCGCGACCGACAACGGCATCCTGCACCGCATGCGCCAGCTCGCGCCCGGCAAGACGCTGCTGGAGGCGCCGACCGCCGGCAACAGCGCGACCTGCAAGAGCTGCGCGCACTGCCCGTGGATGGCGATGAACGCGCTGCAGGGCGTGGTCGACTGCCTGGAACACGGCCGCGGCGCGATCACCGTGCCCGAACCGACCCGCACGCAGGCGCTGGGCTGCATCGAGCGCATGCTGGATTTCGTGAAGGCGAATCCCGGCGCGATCAGCCAGCCGGCTCGCGGCTTCGTTCCCAACATCGGTGCCGCGTGATGCTCACTTTCGAAACCAACGAGACGCTCGACGAAGCTCGCGCGCGCAACGTGCGCGACGCGCTGTTCGAGGACATCGGCCGCGCCGACTGGACGGGCCGGTTGGTCCCCGAGGGGCGCCGTGTGCGCGCGCGCGTGCTGGTGCGCGAGGCGGCGGTGCTGTGCGGCCGGCACTGGTTCTTCGACTGCATGGTCGCACTCGACCCACAGGCCGACGTGCAGTGGCACTACGCCGAGGGCGCGCGCATGGACGCCGACACGCTGGTCTGCGAGATCGAGGCCGACGCCCGCGCGCTGCTGGCCGCCGAGCGCCCGGCGCTCAATTTCCTGCAGTTGCTGTCCGCCACCGCGACGCTGACGCGCCGTCACGTCGACGCGATCGCCGGCGCCTCGCCCAACCCGCGCGGCTGCGCCATCCTCGACACCCGCAAGACCCTGCCCGGCCTGCGCCAGGCGCAGAAGTACGCGGTGCGCACCGGCGGCGGCCAGAACCAGCGGCTGGCGCTGTGGCACGGCATCCTGATCAAGGAGAACCACATCGCGGCCGCTGGCGGCATTGCGCAGGTGCTGGCGGCGGCGCGCGAGCTGAACGCGGGTGTCGACATCCAGATCGAGGTGGAGACCCTCGCGCAACTGCGCGAGGCGCTGGACCACGGCGCCGTGAGCGTGCTGCTCGACAACTTCGACCTGCCGCAGATGCGCGAGGCGGTGGCAGCGAACGCGGGCCGCGCGCTGCTGGAGGTGTCGGGCGGCGTCGCGCTGGATCAGGTGCGCGACATCGCCGCCACCGGCGTGGACCGCATCTCGATCGGCCGGCTGACCAAGGACGTCACGGCGACCGATTACTCGATGCGTGTGCTCGGCAACGCCTGAGCACCGGCCTCGCCGGGCGAAAAGCGGGCGCTCTGCCGCGCAATTCGGCATTTGCCGGCGCTGCATGCTCGCGACAATCGACCGCATGAGCTCCGAATTCGCGGGCATCCGCAACTATCAGGAACGCGCGGTGTTCGACGCCGTGCGCACGTGGCGCGACCACTACCCGCTGATCAGCGACGACCTGCTGCCCGACGTGGCCTGCGTGGCGCTGAACCGACTGCCCGCGCGCTACATCCGCCACGAGGTGGATCTGGTCTTCTACCAGAGCGAGAAGGAGCGTCTGATGGCCGAGCGCCTGGTGGCCAGCGCGGTCGGCTTCGCGTTCGAATTCGTCCAGGCGCGCACCGCGATGCGGGCGCGCGCCTGAAGCACGGGCCGAACGCGGCTCAGGCCGCCCAGGGCGCGGCCTTGCGCTTGGGCTTGCGCGTCAGGATGGTCGGGAAGCTGACCGGCAGCGTCTGCGGGAAATCGCGGCTGTAGTGCAGCCCGCGGCTCTCGTGGCGGCTGAGTGCCGACCGCACGATGAGCTCGGCGCAATCGACCAGGTTGCGCAGTTCCAGCAGGTCGCGCGTGACGCGGAAGTTGGCGTAGTAGTCGTCGATCTCGCTGCGCAGCAGCTTGATGCGATGCAGCGCCCGCTCCAGCCGCTTGGTGGTGCGCACGATGCCGACGTAGTTCCACATCAGCAACCGCAGCTCGTCCCAGTTGTGTGAGATGACGACCTGCTCGTCGGCATTCTCGACCTGGCTCTCGTCCCAGGCCGGCAGGAGGGGGAGCCCGCTCTCGTGCTGCGAGAGGATGTGCTCCGCGCAGGTCTTGCCCAGCACCACGCATTCGAGCAGCGAGTTGCTGGCCAGCCGGTTGGCGCCGTGCAGGCCGGTGTAGGTGGTCTCGCCCACCGCATACAGCCCCGGCAGGTCGCTGCGGCCGTCGAGGTCGGTGACCACGCCGCCGCAGGTGTAGTGCGCGGCCGGCACCACCGGGATCGGCTGTCTGGAGATGTCGATGCCGAGCGCAAGGCAGCGCGCGAAGATGGTCGGGAAGTGCGCCTTCAGGAAGGCCTCGCCGAGGTGCGTGGCATCGAGCCACACGTGGTCGAGGCCGTGCTTCTTCATCTCGAAGTCGATCGCGCGGGCGACCACGTCGCGCGGCGCGAGTTCGAGCCGCTCGTCGTGGGCCGCCATGAAGCGTGTGCCGTCCGGCAGCTTGAGCTGCCCGCCCTCGCCGCGCAGCGCCTCGGTGATCAGGAAGCTGCGCTCCTGCGGGTGGTAGAGGCAGGTGGGGTGGAACTGCACGAACTCCATGTTGCCGACGCGGCAGCCTGCCCGGTAGGCCATCGCGATGCCGTCGCCGGTGGAGGTGTCGGGGTTGGTCGTGTAGCGGTAGACCTTGCCGGCGCCGCCGGTCGCCAGCACCACCGCCGCGGCCGGCAGCGTCTCGACGCGCTGGCGGTCGATGTCGAGCGCGTAGACGCCGTAGCAGCGCGGCGAGCCGTCGGTCTTGAGATGCCGCGAGGTGATCAGGTCGACCGCCATCCAGCGCTCGCGCAGCGTGATGTTCGGATGACGCCTCACCTCGTCGAGCAGCACGTCGTGGATGGCCTTGCCGGTGGCGTCGGCGGCGTGCGCGATGCGCCGCACCGCATGCCCGCCCTCGCGGGTGAGGTGCAGGCCGAGCGGGCCTTCGGGATCGGGCGAGAACGGCACGCCGCGCTCGACCAGCCACTCGACCGCCTCGGCGCTGTGCTGGGCGATGAAGCGCGCGGTGTGCTCGTCGACCAGGCCACCTCCCGCCTCCTGCGTGTCGCGCACATGGCTCTCGATGCTGTCGTCGCTGCCGAGCACACCGACGATGCCGCCCTGCGCCCAGGCCGTGGCGCCTTCGTCGAGGTTGCGCTTGGCGAGCACCACGACGGGATGGCGCGGAGCCAGTTGCAGCGCCACCGTCAGGCCGGCCAGACCCGCGCCGATGATCACCACGGGGGACGGGGACGCAGCTTCGTGGCGGGTCGGCATGTCGGCAGTTTCAGGACCGGACGCACCGCAGCGGCGCGACATCTGGCCCGGATTCTATCGACGCCCCCCGTCGCACCGACCCGGCGGAAAGTGCGACCCGATTGACCTCAGGGCGCGCATTACACTTGGTGACATTCGCTCCGGATGGCCGTCCAGCCTGGCGTTGTCCATGAGTTTTTCCTCCGATCCCCACAGCCGATCCAGCCGACCCCCGACGTCGCCGCCGGCCGCGCACGACTGGGAATCGACGCGCGTGCTGACCCAGATCTCGCCGCGCTTCCCCAATGGGCAGGCGGGCGCCGCGGAGCAGGCGGACGACACGCAGGACATCGGTCGCGCGGTCGGGAATGGCGTGCGCGAGTTGTTCGTCGCCTGCGAGCCGGCCGATGCGATGACGCAGCAGTTCGACCACCTTCAACCGGAATTCGTGTCGGTGCACGACCTGGGCACGTCGGCCTCGCGCAAGTTGCTGGGCGGCATCGCAGCGGCCAGCCAGCGTGCCGTGCAGCGGCTGGTGGTGCGGCGCAACGGCGCCGGGACGGTGCTGGCCACCATCGAGTACGTTGACTGCCCCGCCGCCAATGGCCGCAGCGTACGGCTCTACAGCACCGAGGTCGATGCCGACACCCACACCCGCCAGACCCTCGCACGCGTGCTGCTGGGCCGCGCGCGGCTGGGCATCATGATGGTCGGCGACCTGCCGGCCCATGCGCTGACGACGGCGCTGGCACCCTGGCGCGAGGCGGTGCTGCGCGGTGGCTGGATCTGCCGCCGCATGCTCTTCTTGCCGCTGACCGCCGGTGCCGCACTGCCGGCCGAGGTGGCCAAGTTCCGCGCGGCCACCGCGCTGGATGCCACGCCCACGGCCCAGGTAACCCGCCCGGCCGACGTGTGGGGCCAACTCTGCCTGGCGTGGAATGCCTGGCAACGCCAGACCAAGCCCGGTCAGGACGTGGCCACGCTGCCGCTGCTGGGCACCGGCTCCACGGCTGCTGCCGCCGCCACGGCGGCCAATGCCGTGGCCGCCCGGGCTGCATCGGTGCCGACGCCGATGCCGGTGGTCGGCGCGCCTCACCGGCGCACGACGAGCCGCTCGAACGCTATCTTCACGATCTGAGCCAGCTCACCGGCGTCGTGAGTGCCTGCGCCTTCGACATCATGACCGGCCAGCCGATCGGCCATGCAGGTGCACGGCCCGGCCCCGACGAACTGGGGCGCCACGGCAGTTCCGTGCTGGCCACGATGATGAGCGCCAGCCGCGCGCTCGGGCTGGGTGCAGCAGTGCCCGACATGTCGGTCACCCTCGGCCAACACCATCTGCTGCTGCGTCCCCTGCCGGCGCACCCGGGCGCTGCGCTGCACGTCGTGCTCGACAAGCCGCACGTTTCGCTGGCCCTGATGGTGCTGCAACTGCGCCGGCTCGACGACGCACTGCTGCTCGCGGCCCGGCTGCCGAACTCCGCACAGCCGCGGAACTGAGTCATCCGCCCCACGCGGCCCGCCGGGACGGGCTGCGTAGGGTGCGCCTCAGTGCACCACGCGCCCGAAGTGGAACTCGCCCGGCGAGCGGATCGGGTCCACGTCGACCGGCACCACGTCCTTCGGCGCGAACTTGCCCTCCAGCAGCAGCTTGGACAGCGGGTTCTCGATGCGCTGCTGGATCGCCCGCTTCAGCGGCCGCGCCCCGAACACCGGATCGAAGCCCACCTTCGCCAGCTCCGACAACGCCGCCGCCGACACCTCGAGGCGGATGTCCAGCTTGGCCAGACGTGCCTCCAGCGCCTTGAGCTGGATGCCCGCGATCGCTTCGATGTGCTGCGCGTCGAGCGCATGGAACACCACGGTCTCGTCGATGCGGTTCAGGAACTCCGGCCGGAAGTGCGTCTTCAGCTCGCCCCACACCGCCTCGCGAATCAGCTCCGGGTCCTGCCCCGCCATCTGCATGATGAGGTGAGAGCCCAGGTTGCTGGTCATCACGATCACCGTGTTCTTGAAGTCCACCGTGCGGCCCTGCCCGTCGGTCAGGCGGCCGTCGTCCAGCACCTGCAGCAGCACGTTGAACACGTCGGGGTGCGCCTTCTCCACCTCGTCGAGCAGCAGCACGCTGTAGGGCTTGCGGCGCACTGCCTCGGTGAGATACCCCCCCTCGTCATAGCCCACATAGCCCGGCGGCGCGCCGATCAGGCGGGCGACCGAGTGCTTCTCCATGAACTCGCTCATGTCGATGCGGATCATGGCTTCCTCGGTGTCGAACAGGAAACCGGCCAGCGCCTTGCACAGCTCGGTTTTGCCGACGCCGGTGGGGCCGAGGAACAGGAAGGAGCCGGTCGGGCGGTTCGGGTCGGACAGGCCGGCACGCGAACGACGGATCGAGTCGGACACGGCGCGGATCGCCTCGTCCTGGCCCACCACGCGCTCGTGCAGCTTCACTTCCATGTCGAGAAGCTTCTGGCGCTCGCCCTGCATCAGCTTGGCGACCGGGATCCCGGTGGCGCGCGCCACCACCTCGGCGATCTCTTCCGAGCCGACCAGCGTGCGCAGCAGCGTGGGCTTGCCATCGACCCCGCCCTTGGCCTCCTTGGCCTGCGCGTCCTTGAGCTTCTTCTCCAGCTCCGGCAGCTTGCCGTACTGCAGCTCGGCGACCTTGTTGAAGTCGCCCTTGCGCTTGAACTCCTCGATCTGCGTGCGGATGCGGTCGATGTCTTCCTTCAGGTGGGCCGAGCCCTGGGCGGTGGCCTTCTCGGCCTTCCACACCTCGTCCAGGTCGGCCGCTTCGCGTTCGAGCTTCGCGATGTCCTCCTCGATCAGGCCGAAGCGCTTCTGCGAGGCCTCGTCCTTCTCCTTGCGCACGGCCTCGCGCTCGATCTTCAGCTGGATCAGCCGGCGGTCGAGCCTGTCCATCACCTCGGGCTTGGAGTCGATCTCGATCTTGACCTTGGCCGCGGCCTCGTCGATCAGGTCGATGGCCTTGTCGGGCAGGAAGCGGTCGGTGATGTAGCGGTGTGAAAGCTCGGCCGCAGCAACGATCGCCGGGTCGGTGATCTCGACGCCGTGGTGGACCTCGTACTTTTCCTGCAAGCCACGCAGGATGGCGATGGTGGCCTCGACGCTCGGCTCGCCGACCAGCACCTTCTGGAAGCGGCGCTCGAGCGCGGCGTCCTTCTCGACGTACTTGCGGTACTCGTCCAGCGTGGTGGCGCCGATGCAGTGCAGCTCGCCGCGCGCGAGCGCGGGCTTGAGCATGTTGCCGGCATCGATCGCGCCCTCGGCCTTGCCGGCGCCCACCATGGTGTGGATCTCGTCGATGAAGACGATGGTCTGGCCCTCGTCCTGCGCCACTTCCTTCAGCACGCTCTTGAGCCGTTCCTCGAACTCGCCGCGGTACTTGGCACCGGCCAGCAGCAGGGCCATGTCGAGCACCAGCACGCGCTTGCTCTTGAGCGACTCCGGCACCTCGCCAGCGACGATGCGCTGCGCCAGGCCCTCGACGATGGCGGTCTTGCCGACGCCGGGCTCGCCGATCAGCACCGGGTTGTTCTTGCTGCGCCGCTGCAGCACCTGGATCGCGCGGCGGATCTCGTCGTCGCGGCCGATCACCGGGTCGAGCTTGCCGGCGCGGGCGCGCTCGGTGAGGTCGAGCGTGTACTTCTTCAGCGCCTCGCGCTGGCCCTCGGATTCGGCGCTGTCGACCTTCTGGCCGCCGCGCACCGCGTCGATCGCGGTCTCCAGCGCCTTGCGGGTCAGGCCGTGGCCGCGCACGATGCCGCCGAGGTCGGTCTTGGCATCGGCGAGGGCGAGCAGGAACATCTCGCTGGCGATGAACTGGTCACCGCGCTTCGCGGCATCGCGCTCGGCCGCCTGCATCAGAGTGACGAAATCACGGCCGGGCTGCACGCCCTGCCCGCCCCCCTGCACCTGCGGCAGTCCGTTGAGGGCCACGTCCATCGCGGTCCGCAGGGCCGCGGTGTTGGCGCCAGCCCGCTCGAGCAAGGCCTTGGGGCCGTCGGGCTGCGCCAGCATCGCAGCCAGCACGTGGGCCGGCTCGATGTAGGGGTTGTCGCGCGTGACGGCGAGGCTCTGGGCGTCGGCCAGCGCTTCCTGGAACTTGGTCGTGAGTTTGTCGATACGCATGGGGAAATTCCTCCGGATTGCACCGAAGATGGGCCCGGCGCTGCGACTTTTCAAGCACGGGCCGGCTTGACCTGCATCAAGCGGGCCCGCTCAGCGGGCCGCGAGCCAGGCCTGCGCCAGCGCCCAGCCGAGCGCGGCACAGGCCAGCGAGCCCAGCACATGCGCCAGCGTGTGCCCCAGTGCCATGGCATAGGAACCGCGCTGCAGCAGCACCATCGATTCGAGCGAGAACGCCGAGAAGGTGGTGAACCCGCCGCACAGGCCGGTCATCAGCAGCAGGCGCAGCAGGTCATCGGGCCGCTGCGACAGCCAGGCCGCGGCGGCGCCGATCACGAGGCCGCCCGAAGCATTGATCAGCAGCGTGCCCAGCGGAAAGCCGGCCCACATCGGGTTGAGCCACAGCGCGACACGCCAGCGGAGCAACGCGCCGACCGCCGAGCCGGCGGCCACGCACAGCGCCTGCAACAGCGGCGTGGCCACGGCGGCGCTCACGCGTTGCCGCTCACTGCGATGCCCCAGCGTCGGAGGGCGTCGTCGTCGGCTACGCGGGCATCGACCCAGCGGGCGCCCTGCGGTGTCTGCTCCTTCTTCCAGAACGGTGCCTGGGTCTTCAGGTAGTCCATCAGGAACTCGCAGGCCTGGAAGGCCTGGCCGCGGTGCGCGGAACTGACCACCACCAGCACGATCTGTTCGCCCACCTCGAGCGGGCCGATGCGATGGATGACGCGGGCGCCCAGCAGGTCGAAGCGCGCGAAGGCTGCGTCGATCATGGCCTCGATCGCACGCTCGGTCATGCCGGGGTAGTGCTCGAGCTCCATGCGGCTGACTTCGTCACCGTCGTTGCGGTCGCGGACGGTGCCGACGAAGCTGGCGACTGCGCCGACACCGCGCTGATGGGCGCGCAACGCGGCCACTTCGGCGGACAGATCGAAGTCCTCCGTCTGGATGGTCACGCGTCCGGTCGTCATGGCACGGGATTCTCGCACCGCCCTGCCCTCTGGCCGCGTGCGCGGCCCAGGAGCGTTCAGCTCGGCAGTTCGTCGTTCTGGCGCAGCGAACGCACTGCGCGTGCGCGTAGAAGCGGCTCTGCTCGCACTGCACCTGCATGCAGCGATAGAGCGAGAAATTGGTCCGCGGCGCGCAGGCCTCGGCCGGCGTGCCGGGCACGGCCTCGCGGCGCGCCGGTTCGGCGGCC
>NZ_AZND01000133.1:0-9725 GCF_000576205.1 Methylibium sp. T29
CCGGTGCCGGTGCCGCCACGACGGCGGCCGGCGCGGCCTTGGCAGCCGGCACCGGGGCCTGGCCCCCCACGAAGGCGCGGATGCTGGTCAGCAGCTCCGAGGTGTCGAGCACTTCACCGCCCGCACCCTGGTGGCGCGCCAGCTGCGAGCGCAGCGCATCGCCGGACTGCAGCAGCACGTCGACCATCGCTGCGGTCGGCTGCAGCTCGTGGCGGCGCAGCTTGTCGAGCAACGTCTCCATCTGGTGCGTCAGCTCGGCCACGTCGGCGAAGCCAAAGGTCGCCGCGCCGCCCTTGATGGAGTGGGCGCAGCGGAAGATGGCGTTGAGTTCCTCGTCGTCGGCCGCGGCCACGTCGATCGCGAGCAGCTGTTGCTCCATGCGATCGAGGTTCTCGCCGGCTTCCTCGAAGAAGACCTGGTAGAACTGGCTCAGGTCGATGCCGGCGCCTGGTTGGCACTGGCCGTGTTCGTGTCGCCCATGTCGATTCCTCGTGTCTCGTCTTGACGGGGCTCAGCGAATGACCTTCTTGATCACCTCGAGCAGCTTGGCCGGGTCGAAGGGCTTGACCATCCATCCGGTCGCACCGGCAGCCCGGCCGGCCTGTTTCATCTGGTCGCTGGACTCGGTGGTCAGGATCAGGATGGGCGTGGCCTTGAAGCTCGGGTGCTCGCGCAGCTTCTTGGTCAGGCCGATGCCATCGAGCTGGGGCATGTTCTGGTCGGTGAGCACCAGGTCGAACTGGCGCTGCGCGGCCTTGTCGTACGCGTCCTGGCCGTCGACGGCCTCGGTGACGTCGTAACCAGCGCTCTTGAGGGTGAAGGACACCATCTGCCGCATCGATGCGGAATCGTCCACGGCCAGGATTGAATGCATTGCGCTCTCCGGATTTCTCGGTGACTTATCGGTTGCTGGAGGAACTACTTGAGTGCGGCGACACCGCGCTAGAACAGCTCGACGGTGCCGGCGTCCATTTCGTCCTGCGTCACGGGATTCGGACGCAGCGGCGGGGGGCGATCACCGCCTCGCCGTCGGCGTCTGCGCCGAACGCATCGCGCGCCAGCTGGTCGGCGCAGTTGCGCAGGCGCTGGTGGGTGTGGGCGATCAGCTGCGAGGCCATGTCCTGGAACTGCAGGGCCGTGACGGCTTCTCCGAGCAGGCGGCGCACGTCGCGGACGGTGCCGGCATCGATCGCGTCGCCTCCGTCCAGCTGGCCGACAGCGCCGTGGAAGCGCTGCATCAGCGCATCGCAGGTGTCGGCGAGCAGGCGCTGCAGGCGGTCGAGATCGTTGCTGGCCATCATCAGATGGTCCTGCAGGTCCGCAGCCAGCAGCAGCGGCAGCGCCGGTTCGGCGGAGATCTGGGCTTGTGGCATCGTTGTCTTCGCAAATGGGCGCAGCGCGAACGCTGCGGGCGTGCGCCCGTCCTCACGCGCTCGGGGCGCGCTGCCTCCGGTCGGGTGCGGCTTGGCACAATTCTTCGCCAGCCCTCCGTTCCGCGGTGTCAAGATCACGGGGCCAAACGACCGCCAGTTCGACCCTTCCACCCATGCCGGCACCCGATCTGTCCCCTTTACCCCCCGCCCTGTCCACCGTGCCGCTGCGGCTGCGGGTGCTGCACCTGGAGGATTCGGAACTCGATCACGAATTGATGCTGGCCCACCTGCGGCGTGGCGGCATCGATCCCGACGCGCTGCGCGTCGAATCCGAGGCCGGGTACCGGGCCGCGCTGGCCGAACCCTGGGACGTGGTGGTCAGCGACTACAACCTGCCGGGCTTCTCGGGCCTGCGCGCCCTGGAGATCCTGCGCGACAGCCGGCTGCTGCTGCCCTTCATCCTGGTCTCGGGCGAGATCGGCGAGCAGGTGGCGGTGCAGGCCATGCTGACCGGCGCCAACGACTACCTGCTGAAGGAAAACCTGGCGCGGCTGGTGCCGGCCCTGCTGCACGCGATCGAAGGCACCGAGGCGCTGCGTGCCAAGCAGGAAGCCGACCTGGCCCTGGGCCAGAGCGAGCAGCGCCTGCGCGAACTGGCCCAGCACCTGCAGGCAAACATCGAGGCCGAGCGCACGGCGATCGCCCGCGAGATCCACGACGACGTGGGCGGGTCGCTGACCGCGCTGAAGTTCGACCTGGCGTGGATCGAGCGGCACGCCCGAGACCCGGCGGTGGCGCAGCGCGCGCAGGGCGCACTGGAGACCGTGACGCTGGCGATCGAGTCGAGCCAGCGCATCATGCACAACCTGCGCCCGGCCATCCTGGAACAAGGCCTGATCGCGGCGCTGCAGTGGATGACCCAGCGCTTCGAGAAGCGCAATGGCGTGGTGACGGTGTTCCGCACCAGCCGCGACGAGTTGCCGCCGCTGCCGGCGGGCGTCCCGCTGGCCGCCTACCGCACCGCGCAGGAGGCCCTCACCAACATCAGCAAGCACGCCTACGCGACCCGCGTGGAAGTCGATCTCACGGTCGCCGGCCGCGTGCTGTCGCTCGAGGTCAGCGACAACGGCCGCGGCCTGATCCAGGAGGACCTCGCCAAGGCCCGCTCCTTCGGCATCCGCGGATTGCGTGAACGCGCGGCACAGGTCGGCGGCTGGGTCGACCTCTCCAGCGGACCGGGCGGCACCACCATCATCCTGTCGGTGCCGCTCGAGGCCGGCGGAGATACCGGGCACGGCGAGTTCGACGGCCTGCAGGACGACCCGGACGACCCGACCTCCTGGGACATGCTGCGGTGAAGGCGGCCCCTGCGATGGGCTGGCCCGACGGGCCGTGACCGCGGTAGAGTGGAAGCATGCAGTCATCCTCCCTCGCAGCGCCGTCATGACCGTCCGCGTCATCCTCTGCGACGACCACGCACTGATCCGGCGCGGCATCCGCGACACGCTGTCGGATGCGCCCGACATCGAGGTCGTGGGCGAGGCGGGCGACTACGGCGAGCTGCGCAGCCTGCTTCGTGACACCGACTGCGACGTGCTGGTGCTCGACATCAACCTGCCGGGTCGCAGCGGCCTCGACGTGCTGCACGTGCTGAAGGAGGAAGGCTCGGCGCTGCGCGTGCTGGTGGTGTCGATGTACCCCGAGGACCAGTATGCGATCCGCGCGCTGCGCGCCGGCGCCTACGGCTACGTCAACAAGGGCAGCGACACCCAGCTCATCGTCGAGGCGGTGCGGATGGTGGCCAAGGGCCGCAAGTACATCACGCCCGAGATCGCGCAGATGCTGGCCGAGAGCCTGAGCCAGCCGGCCACCGAGATCGCCCACGAGAAGCTGTCGGACCGCGAGCTGCAGACGCTGGTGCTGATCGCGTCGGGCAAGCGGCTGTCGGACATCGCCGCCGAACTGACGCTGAGCCCGAAGACCGTCAGCGTCTACCGCGCCCGCGTGCTGGAGAAGCTGGCCCTGACCAACAACTCCGAGCTCACGGTCTACGCCATCCGAAACGGCCTGGTATGAGGCTCGGCCGCGACCGAGCCTGACCCCCGTCTCCATTCATCTTGTGCAACGCCCCGGGAGAGCCGCGATGCTGAGCCTGCGCCCCAACTGCGAATGCTGCAATGCCGATCTGCCGCCCGAAGCGGCCGACGCGCGGATCTGCAGCTTCGAATGCACGTTCTGCGCCGATTGCGCCGACACCCGGCTGCAGGGCCGCTGCCCCAACTGCGGTGGCGAGTTGCTGGCCCGCCCTCGCCGGCCGGCCGCGGCGCTGGCGCGCCACCCGGCCTCGACCGAACGGGTGTTCAAGCCCGCGGGCTGCGCGCCGTCCGGCGCCTGAACGCCGATGCAGGCCGAAGCCAGCGTGCGCCTGAGCGGCGGTTGCCTGTGCGGCGCGGTGCGCTACGAACTCGACCGGGCGCCCGGGCCGATCGTGCTCTGCCATTGCGGCCAGTGCCGCAAGGCGCAGGGCTCGGCTTTCGCCACGGTGGCCCCGGTGGCCGTGGAAGCTTTCCGGCTGGTGCGCGGGGTCGATCGGCTGCGCGGCTTTCAGTCCTCACCGGGCAAGTGGCGCAGCTTCTGCGGCGATTGCGGCTCGCCGATCCACAGCCGCCGCGACGACCGGCCCGCGGTGCTGCGGCTGCGCGTGGGCAGCCTCGACGATCCCTTCGACCAGCGGCCCGCCGCGCACATCCACGTGGCGTCGAAGGCGGCGTGGTGGACGATCGACGACGCGCTGCCGCAATACCCGGGCATCGAACCGGGCCGCTGACCGTCCGGCCCTACTGCAGGGTGCGCAGGTGCACCACGCGCTGCTGGGTGCCCGGGTGGGTGGCGGTGGCCTTGATCATCGGCAGGTGCTGGAACAGGACCAGCGGCGTGTCCTCGGGCTCGCCCAGATGCCGGATCAGCCGCATCGCGAAGGCATCGGCCTCGTATTCGTGCTCGTGCGACAGCTGCGAGGCCTCACGGCCCAGCACGCCGGCGATGGCGTCGGTGTGCGCCTGCACCACCTCCCCGGGGATGTGTCGCTTGTAGAGTTGTCCGAGCTGAGCCCAGTGGCGATGCATCACGTGGCCGAGCTCGTGGGCCAGCACGAAGCTGCGCTCGCTCTCGCTCATGTCGGCGAGCGACACGTTCGCGGCGACCACGCGCCCCATCAGGCACACCGCGAGCAACGGCCCCCGCACGACCAGCAAGCGGACGTCACCGGGCATGTCCGCCGCGTCCAGGACCCGCTGGAAGCTGCGGCGAACCACCTGCACGGCAGGGTCGGCTTCGTCGACCTGGGCCTCGGTCAGCGCGTCGAGCTGCATCTGCTGTGAACGCTGCAGCACGGCAAGGATGTCGTCTTCGCACCATGCTGGTGCTGCAAACGAAGCAAGCAGGGACAACAGGATGGCGCGCATCAGAACCTCCGCACGTCAATATCAGGGTTGACCCTAGATTCCATGCAATCGCCGTACCAGATTCGCACAATACGGGGCGAGGTCCGTGCGCTCCTGCCGATCCCGGCCGTCTGGCCGCTACTGGAACTGCGCCAGCATCCGCTCCAGCGCCATCGTGAACGGCTGTTCCATGAAGGGGAGGGTCAGCGTGATGCCGATCAGGCCGACGCCGAGCGTGATCGGGAAGCCGATCGCGAAGATGTTGATCTGCGAGGCCACGCGCGAGATCAGCCCCAGCACGAGGTTCATGAACAGCAGCATCGTGATGATCGGCAGCGCGATCCACAGCCCGAGGCGGAACACCTCCGCGCCCCAGAGCTGCGGTTGCAGGGCCGACAGGAAGGACAGCGGGGCGGCCTCGGGCGCGGCCACCGGGAAAGCATGGAAGCTCTGGATCACGGCCGCGGTCAGCAGCAGGTGACCGTTCATCACGACGAACAGCCAGGCCGCGCTGGTGCCGAAGAAGCGGCTGACCGCGGTGGATTGCGAGGCGCTGATGGGATCGAAGAAGGACGCGAAGTTCAGGCCCATCTGCAGGCCGATCATCTCGCCGGCGAACTCGATGCCGGCCATGACGATGCGCGCCGAGAAGCCGAGGGCCAGCCCGATCACCAGCTGCTGGATCACCGCCTCGAAGGCCTGCGCGCTGTCGAGCGCGATCACCGGCATCGGCGGCAGCGAAGCCTGGGCCGCGACGGTGATGAAGAAGGCCAGCGCCACCTTCACCCGCACCGGCACGCTGCGCATGCTCAGCACCGGGGCACTGACGAACAGCGCCAGCACTCGCAGGAAGGGCCAGACCATCGGGCTCAGCCAGGCGGTGAGCTGGGCCTCGTCGAAGGTGAACATGGTCGGTTCGTCGGGGGCGGCATCCGCCGGCCGCTGAAGCGGCTAGCCGACGACGGTCGGGATCGCCTGCAGCGTGCGCTGCAGGTACTCGACGATCGTGGTGAGCATCCAGGGCCCGGCGATCGCGAGTACCGCAACCGCGGCGATCAGCTTGGGCACGAAGCTCAGCGTCGACTCGTTGATCTGGGTGGCGGCCTGGAACACGCTGATCAGCAGGCCGACCACCAGGATGGTCAGCAGCATCGGCGCGCTGATCATCAGCAGCAGGACCAGACCCTGCTGGCCGAAGGTGAAGACTTGTTGGGCATCCATGGCGGTGGGGTCAGGTGGCGAAGGAGGCAGCGAGCGAGCCGAGCAGCAGGTTCCAGCCGTCGGCCAGCACGAACAGCATCAGCTTGAAGGGCAGTGCCACCAGCACCGGGCTGAGCATCATCATGCCCAGGCTCATCAGCACGCTGGCGACGATCATGTCGATGATCAGGAAGGGAATGAAGATCAGGAAGCCGATCTGAAAGGCGCTCTTGAGCTCGCTGGTCACGAAGGCCGGCACCAGCACGCGGAACGGCGCGTCCTCGCCCTTCACCGCCGGGTCGAGCTTGGCGAGCCGGGCGAACAGCATCAGGTCGCTCTGGCGCGTCTGCTTCAGCATGAAGGACCGCATCGGCGCCTCGCCGCGGGCCAGCGCCTCGTCGAAGGCGATCTGGTTGGCCGCGAAGGGCTTGTAGGCATCGTTGTAGACCTTGTCGATGGTCGGCCCCATGACGAACAGCGTCAGGAACAGCGACAGGCCGATCAGCACCTGGTTGGGCGGCACCGACTGCGTGCCCAGCGCCTGGCGCAGCAGGCTCAGCACGATGACGATGCGGGTGAAGCCGGTCATCATCAGCAGCACGGCCGGCAGGAAGCTCAGCGCGGTGAAGAACAGCAGGGTCTGGATCGGCACCGAGTAGCTGGTGCCGCCCGCGCCCTGTCCGACGATCAGCGGCAGGTTCGCGTTGCCGCCCGCCGCCTGCGCTAAAGCCGCTGCAGGAAGTGCCGACAACACCGATACGGCGGCGATCAGCGCGACGCGCCTGTGACGCCACAAGAAGGAAGCGGCACCGATGCCCGCGAGCAGACGCCGCGGATCCGGCTCCGCCGGTCCGCCAGCGTCGCTCCCTCGAGGGAGAGCGGCGCTGTCGCAGCGGAGATGGTCAGTTCCTTGCATCGCGAACCTTCTTCAGCAATGCGGCGAACGGCGCCTCGGGGGCGGCAGCATTCGCGGCCATGTCAGCCTGCGGCGACAAGGTGTGCAACGCGGTGATGGACTGCGGCGTGACGCCCAGCACCAGCCAGCGGCGCTCCTCGCCCTGGCCGACCTCGACGGTCACGATGCGCTGGTGCGGACCGAGCGCCATGCTGCCGACGGTGCGCGTCAGAGCGTTCGCCTGGCTCATCGCTGCGCCGTAGGGCGTGCGCTTGAGCAGCCACAGCGCCAGCGGGATGGCCGCCACGATGACGACGAACCACAACAGGCCGAAGCCAGGGAACCGGACATCATGTCGCGCGCTTTCCGGAGGGCCGGATCAGCCGCCGCGGCTCAGCCGGCGCATGCGCTCGCTGGGCGTCACGATGTCGGTCAGGCGGATGCCGAACTTGTCGTTCACCACCACCACCTCGCCCTGGGCGATCAGGTAGCCGTTGACCAGCACGTCCATCGGCTCGCCGGCCAGCGCGTCGAGCTCGACCACCGAGCCCTGCGCCAGCTGCAGGATGTGCTTGATCGGGATGCGTGTGCGGCCCAGCTCCACGGTGAGCTGCACCGGGATGTCGAGGATCATGTTGATGTCGTTGCCCGCGCCGCCTCCCGGGGTGGGCGCGAAGTTGGCGAACGACGCCGGCGCCACCTGCTCGGCCGTCGTGACGACCTCGCTGCCGGGCGACTGTTGCTCGAGCGCGGCGGCCCACTCGGCGGCCATCGCGTCCTGTTCGTCGTTCGGTGCGGCATCAGCATGGTGTTCTCCCAGCCAGGACGGGCCCTGGTTCGTCAGCAGTTGATCGATCTTGATGGCGTACTTGCCGTTGCTCGTGCCGTAGTGGCAGTCGAACACCGGCACGCCGTCCACCTTGGCGTGGACCACCTGGTCCAGGTCGAGCTCGATGAAGTCGCCCGGCTTCAGCGCGAGCAACTGCTCGACCGTGGCCGGCGCCTGCGCCAGCTCGGCCACCAGGTCGACCTCGGCGGCCTGGATCTGCTGCGTCAGCAGCTTGACCCAGCGGCGGTCGGGCTCGTTGGCATCCCCCTGCACGGTGGAGTACAGCGTGTCGCGGATCGGCTCCAGCGTGGCGTACGGAATGCAGAAATGGATGGTGCCGCTGGTGTCGCCGATCTCGACGGTGAATGAGGTGGTCACGACGATCTCGCTCGGCGCGGCGATGGTCGCGAACTGCGGCTGCATCTCCGAACGCTGGTACTCCAGCTCGACCGGGTAGACACCGGCCCAGGCCTTCTTGTACTCGGCCGAGATCACCTCGACCAGGCGCGAGATCACGCGCAGCTCGGTCGGCGAAAATCACGCCCCTCGATGCGGGTGTGGAACTTGCCGGCCCCGCCGAACAGCGCGTCGATCACCGCGAACACCAGCGTCGGATCGCAGACGATCAGCCCGCTGCCGCGCAGCGGTCGCACCGCCATGATGTTGAAGTTGGTCGGCACCACGATCTCGCGCAGGAAGGCGCTGTACTTCTGCACCTTGATCGTGCCGACCGCCACCTCCGGCGTGCGCCGGATGAAATTGAACAGGCCGATGCGGATGTTGCGGGAGAAGCGCTCGTTGATGATCTCCATCGTGGGCATGCGCCCACGCACGATGCGCTCCTGGCTCGCCAGGTTGTAGTCGCGCACGCCGCCCTGCTCGACCTCCTCGGTCTCGAGCTTCTGGCTCTCGCCGGTGATGCCCTGCAACAGCGCATCCACCTCGTCCTGCGACAGGATCTGCTGATTCATGGTGCCCCTCGTCCGACGAGGACGTCAGCCGGTCCCCCGAGGGGACGCGGGCCGGCTTGGGAGCGGCCCGGCGCTCGGCCCGCAGGCACGGCACGACGCGAGCGGACGCCGCGGACCCGGCTTTGCCGATCCGCCAGCGTCGCCCCCCCGGGGGGGAGCGGCGAAACCGCAACGGGGGGGTACGTCATTGGATGATGAAGCTGGAGAAATGCACGTGCTCGACCGGGTTGTGCACGGCCGGGGCCTTCTTGCGCTTCTTCTTGACCGGCTTTTCTTCGGCATCGGTGTCGGCCGCCGCGTCATGCGCCGGCGCGTCGTCGATCTCGATCTCGATGCCCAGGGGCCGCACCGACTCGCGCATGATCTCGGCCGCCAGCTTTTCCTTGCCAGCACGCTCGAGCAGCTCGCCCGAGGTCTTGTGCGACAGGATCATCAGCACGCCGTTGCGGATGGCCGGCATGTAGAGCTTGAGTTCCTCGGCCACCTTGGGGTCGTCGACCTGCAGCGTGACGCCGATCTGCGCGAAGCGCTCCTGGTCGCGATCGGCTAGGTTCACGACGAAGGGCTCGAGCGGCAGGAAATTGGGTGGCGCCTTGTGGTCCTTCTTGCCGGCATCGTGCGCCACTTCTTCCGCATCGTCGCCTTCCTCGGCGGCCGCAGCGGCCTCGGCGGCCTTCTTCTTCAGCAGGTAGACCGCGGCGCCACCCCCGGCTGCCACGAGCAGCGCCACGATCGCCAGGATCATGACGAGCTTCTTCGGCAGGCCCTTCTTGGCCTTCTTCGGCACTTCGACGGCATCGGCCGCGGCTGCAGACATCGGGAACTCCTTGCCATGAACGCGCACGGAGCAGACGCCGCCGCACGCAGGGAATGGAAAGGATTATTCGAGCCGGCCCTCACGGCGAAGCCGCGATAAGGGGGCGAAACCGGCGCTTACCGCCGCCCCCTGCCACCGCCGCGGCGTGCGCCGCGTGCTAGGCGTAGAGGTCGAGCAGGCCGCGGGCCGCGGGTGGG
>NZ_AZND01000134.1:0-9484 GCF_000576205.1 Methylibium sp. T29
GCCGTGCGCCGCCGCAGGACCGCTCGATCGCCGCGCAGGGCGCGGCGCACATCGCGGCACAGTGCGGACTGCCCGCGATGCCGATCGCCAGCCCGGCCGCCACCAGCGAGAGGCTCATGCGGTGACTGTCCCTTGCGTCAGATCAGCCGCGAATAGCGTTCGCGATCGCGGTCGGCCTGCAGGTGACGATCGAACACCATCGCCACCGCGCGCACGAAGTACCAGCCAGCGGGGTGAGCTGGATCGCGTCGTCGTCGATCTCGATCAGCCCCTGCCCGGCCAGTGGCTGCAGCCGGCGCAGTTCGGCCTCGAAGTAGCGGCGGAAATCGAGCAGGTGGGCCAGTTCGATGGATTCGAACACCACCCGCCCCTGGCACATCAGCGCCATGATCACCGAGCGGCGCACCACATCGTCCCGCGTCAGCACGAGGCCGCGCACCACCGGCAGTTCCCCGGAGCGCAGGGCGTCCTGGTACTCCGGCAGCGTCTTCGCGTTCTGGCTGTAGGTCGCGCCGATGCGGCCGATGGCCGAGACGCCCAGGCCGATCAGGTCGCAGTCGGGCTGGGTGCTGTAGCCCTGGAAATTGCGGTGCAGCCGGCCCTGCCGCTTGGCCGCGGCCAGCGCGTCACCCGGCAGGGCGAAGTGGTCCATGCCGATGTAGTCGTAGCCGTGCGCCAGGAAGGCGGCGATCGCGTTCGACAGCATCGTCACGCGCTGGGCGGTGCCCGGCAGGTCTGCCGCATGGATGCGCCGCTGCGGCTTGAAGCGCTGCGGCAGATGCGCATAGCTGTAGAGCGCCACGCGGTCCGGCCGCAACCGCGCCACCTGCTCCACCGTCCGGGCCAGCGAGGCCGGGGTCTGCTTGGGCAAGCCGTGGATCAGGTCGACGTTGATCGAATCGAAGCCCAATGCGCGCGCGCTGGCGATCAGCGCCTCCACCTGCTCGGCCGGCTGCACGCGGTGCACCGCGTGCTGCACTTCGGGGTCGAAGTCCTGCACGCCGAAGCTCAGGCGGTTGAAGCCCAGCGCCTTCAGGTGCGAAAGCCGCGAGGCACTGACGGTGCGCGGGTCGACCTCGATCGAGCATTCGGCCTGCGGCTGCAGGTCGAAGGCGCCGCGCAGCAGGGCCATCAGCTGCGACAGCTCCGCATCGTCCAGGAAGGTCGGCGTACCGCCGCCGAGGTGCAGCTGACTGACGCGCTGGCGGCTGCCGATCACGTCCTGGTGCAATGCCACCTCGCGGCCCAGCCACTCCAGGTACTCGGTGCCGCGCCGGTGCTGCCGGGTGATCACCTTGTTGCAGGCGCAGTAGTAGCAGACCGACTCGCAGAATGGGATGTGGACGTAGATCGACAGCGGTGTGCCGCCGCCCACCGCGCCGGCCGCCGGGGCGCCGCTGCGGCGCTGGCCCAGGGCCTGCCGGTACTGAGCGGGGCCGAAGGCCTCCACGAAGCGGTCGGCAGTCGGGTAGGAGGTGTAGCGCGGCCCACCGGCGTCCAGACGACTCAGGAGTTCCTCGCTCGGCGCAGCCGGTTCCAGCATGTCGGTCAGGGTCGGAGGGGGCATGTCCGGACTGTGCCGAGGGCCTCTCACCGGGCTCTTGATCTGGGTCAAGGCCGGTCGCCGGCGGCCTCCGACAATCCACGCACAGCTTGAGGTCGATCATGCAACTTGCCCCTCACGACACTGCCGCCGACTCACATGCTCCATCGCGGGTGGCGCACAAGATCATAATGAAGCGCATGGAACGTGAACCGATCCGCATCGAGGCCCTCAAGGTCGCATGCTCCAGTTGCAACCTGCGCGAGCTCTGCCTGCCGGTGGGGCTGTCGGACGACGATCTCGACCACCTCGACCAGCTGGTCGGCAGCCGCCGCCCCGTGAAGCGCGGCGACACGCTGTTCCACGCCGGGGATCGCTTCGAGTCGCTTTATGCGGTGCGCACCGGCTTCTTCAAGACCTGCGTGTCCGCCGACGACGGCCGCGACCAGGTGACCGGCTTCCAGATGGCCGGCGAACTGCTGGGACTGGACGGCATCAGCACCGACCGCCATGCCTGCGACGCGGTGGCGCTGGAGGACTCCCAGGTCTGCCAGATCCCCTACTCGCAGCTCGAGAAGCTGTCGCGCGAATCCACGCCGCTGCAGCACCAGTTCCACAAGATCATGAGCCGCGAGATCGTGCGCGACCACGGCGTGATGCTGCTGCTCGGCAGCATGCGGGCCGAGGAGCGGCTCGCGGCCTTCCTGCTGAACCTCACGCAGCGCCTGCAGGCACGCGGCTTCTCGGCCTCGTCGCTCGTGCTGCGCATGACGCGCGAGGAGATCGGCAGCTACCTCGGTCTCAAGCTGGAGACCGTGAGCCGCACCTTCTCGAAGTTCCAGGACGAAGGTCTGCTCGAGGTGAAGCAGCGCGACATCCGCGTGCTCGACGAATCCGGGCTGCGCCGGCTCGTCAACGGCCCGGCCTGCTGAAGGTTCGCCGCCTGCCTCGCCCGGCGCGACTCAGGGCCAGCGGCGCGGCTCGGTATTGGCCGGCTCCGGCGTTGCCAGTAGCAGCGTCAACATCGACGTCAGCGCGCACACGGTCCAGAACGCGAAGAAGGCCAGCGTGTAGACGCCAGCCGGCGACACCGTCTCCAGCGCGCGCCCGACCCAGCCGTTCAGTTCCGCCGGGTCGGCTGCGCTGAACACCAGGACCTCCAGCACACCCGCCATCAGGAACGACGGCCAGGCGATCCACAGCGTGCGTTGTCTCATCGTCGCGAGCTCCGGGTCGACGGGCGGCACCACGCTCAGCGCTCGGGGCGCGGCGTGGCCGCATGATTGCGCGCCTGCACTGCCGGCGTGTCGCTGCCCAGCGGTTCGCTGCTGCGGCTGAGCACCGGGTCGCTGCCACGCACGGCGATCACGGCAGTGACGATGCCAGCCACCACGACCGCCAGCGGGCCGCCCAGCACCAGCCACAGCATGGGCTCGCGCCACCAGGGCAGCGGCCGCTCAGGCGCGGGCGTCGGGCGGGTTGCGTTCTCGTTCGGGGTCATGGGTTGCTCCGGAGAGGGCCGCGTTCAGCGCGGCACGACGAAGGTGGATTTCTCGGACACGCTGGCCGCCGGCTGCATGCCGTCGGCCTCGCGGATGATCTCGAAGCGCAGGGGGTGGGCGCCGGGGCCCAGGGCCGCGGCGCTCTGCGGCGGCACTTGCACCGCGACAGGCACCCAGCGCGACTCGGCCGGGGCCAGCCGCACCTCGTCACGCACCTGCGCCTGCGCGCCGGCGATGCCGCTCACCACCACCCGGTAGCGCTGCTCCGACTCGGTGGCGTTCATGATCTGCAACCGGTAGACATTCTCGATGCGCCCTTCGTCGACCAGCCTTGCCAACGTACCGCGGTCGCGCACCACGTCGACGCGCATCGGGCTGCGCAGCACGAGACTGGTGACGAAGCCGACCGAGATCAGCAGCAGGATCACGCCGTAGACCAGCACGCGCGGACGGAACACACGCCGCCAGTCCAGCCTGCTCTGCCCGGCAGCCAGGCCGTTCTGCGTCGCATAGCGGATCAGTCCGCGCGGATACGCCATCTTGTCCATCACGCCGTTGCACACGTCGATGCAGGCGGCACAACCGATGCACTCGTATTGCAGCCCCTCGCGGATGTCGATGCCGGTCGGGCAGACCTGCACGCACAGCGTGCAGTCGATGCAGTCGCCTTTGCCCTGGGCGGCCAGCGCGTCGTGCGCCAGGCTGCGCGGGCGCGAGCCGCGCGGCTCTCCGCGCCCGCCGTCATAGCTGATGATCAGGGTGTCGTGGTCGAACATCGCGCTCTGGAAGCGCGCGTACGGGCACATGTACTTGCACACCTGCTCGCGCATGAAGCCGGCGTTGCCATAGGTCGCGAAGCCGTAGAACAGCACCCAGAACGCTTCCCAGGGGCCGGGCCCGGCCGACCCCGGGCCGGCCAGACCGATCAGCGCGAGCACCTCGCCGCCCAGTTCGCGGATCGGCGTGAAGTAGCCGACGAAGGTGAAGCCAGTCCACAGGCCGATCGCCAGCCACACCGCGTGCTTGGCCGACCGGCGGGCCAGCTTCGCGGCGCCCCAGGGCGCGGCATCGAGCTTCAGGCGCGCCTGGCGGTCGCCTTCGATATGGTGCTCGACCCACATGAAGATCTCGGTGTAGACCGTCTGCGGGCAGGCGTAGCCGCACCACAGGCGGCCTGCCACCGCGGTGAACAGGAACAGCCCGTAAGCCGACAGGATGAGCAGGCCCGTCAGGTAGATGAAGTCCTGCGGGTAGAGCACCAGGTCGAAGATGTAGAAGCGCCGTGCGCCCAGGTCGAACAGCACCGCCGGGCGGCCGTTCCAGGGCAGCCAGGGCAGCCCGTAGAACACCAGCTGCGTGAGCCACACCAGCGCCCAGCGCCACGCAGCGAACCAGCCATGCACCGAACGCGCGTGGATGGTCGCCTGCTTCGCATACAGCGAGACCATCTCGCCGGTGTCGTCGGACACCGGCGCGATCGGGATCACGCGTGACGCCGGTCGACTCATCGACAACTCGCGCCAGGGCGGCGGCGGTGACTCATTTCGCTGCGGCCGTTGTCGTGGCCCCGCCGTTCGAGAGCCCCCAGACGTAGGCGGCGAGCACCTGGATCTGCGCATCGCTCAGCCGCCCGGCGTGCGCCGGCATCACGTTGGTCTTGCCTTCGTTGATCATCCGGACCACCGCCTCCTCGCCCCAGCCGTGCAGCCAGATCCGATCGCTGAGGTTGGGCGCGCCGAGCGCCGGGTTGCCCTTGCCGCCCGGGCCGTGGCAGGCTGCGCAGGCCGTGAACTTGGTGCGTCCGATCTGGGCCGCGATGCTGTCGTGCGGGCTGCCCGAAAGGCTCAGCACGTAGTTCGCGACGTTGCGCACATCGTCGGCGCTGCCGACTGCCGCCGCCATCGGCGGCATCATGCCCTGGCGCCCCTGGGCAATCGATTGCGCAATCTGCTCGGGCGACCCGCCGTGCAGCCAGTCGGTATCGGTCAGGTTCGGAAAACCCTTGCTGCCCCGCGCGTCGGAACCGTGGCACTGCGCGCAGTTGTTGATGAACAGCCGCTCGCCCAGCGCATGGGCCTGCGGGTCACGCGCCAGTTCGGCGGCCGACATCGTGGTGAAGCGCGCGTAGAGAGGCTCCACTTGGGCGCGACCGCGCGCCATCTCCGATTCGTACTCCGACTGCGAGGTCCAGCGCAGCTGGCCTGGGTGGGTGCCCAGCCCCGGATAGAGCACCAGATAGAGCGCACCGAACAACACCGTCAGCACGAACAGACCCATCCACCACAGCGGCAGCGGGTTGTTCAGCTCGCGCAGATCCTCGTCCCAGACATGGCCGGTGGTGTTGTCGCCGGCCATCACCTTACGGCGGCTGGCGATGAACAGCAGCACCAGGCACGCCGCGAGGCCGGCGATCGTGACGATGGCGATGAACAGCGGCCAACCGACCGCGACGAAATCACTCATGACGGCCCCCCAGCCGGGTTGCGGCCTCGTCGGCCGCGAACGGCAGACGGGCAGCTTCTTCGAAGCTCTCATTGCGCCGACGCGACAAGGTCCAGGCGACGATGCCGATGAAGACCAGGAAGGACAGCAGCGTCACGGCTGCCCGCAATTCGTTCAGGCTCATTTCGTGCGTCCCCTTCTCACTTCACCGCGGTGCCGAGCACCTGGAGATAGGCCACGAGCGCGTCGAGCTCGGTCTTGCCCTTGACGTCCTCGCCGGCCTGCGCCAGCTCGGCGTCGGTGTACGGCGCGCCCAGGGCGCGCAGCGCGCGCAGCTTTCCAGGCATCTCGGCCGGATCGAGCGCCGCCTTGGCGAGCCAGGGATAGGCGGGCATGTTGGACTCGGGCACCAGGTCGCGCGGGTTCGCGAGGTGCAGGCGATGCCACTCGTCGCTGTAGCGCCCGCCAACCCGGTGCAGGTCGGGACCGGTGCGCTTGCTGCCCCACTGGAACGGCCGGTCGTAGACGAACTCGCCCGCCACCGAGTAGTGGCCGTAGCGCAGCGTCTCGGCGCGGAACGGCCGGATCATCTGCGAGTGGCAGTTGTAGCAACCCTCGCGCACGTAGACGTCGCGGCCGGCCACCTGCAGGGCCGTGTAGGGCTTGAGGCCGGGCACCGGCTCGGTGGTGCTGCGCTGGAAGAACAGCGGCACGATCTCGACCAGGCCGCCGACAGCCACCACCACCAGGATCAGCACGATCATCAGCCAGTTGGTAGTCTCGATGCGCTCGTGGCCACGGGCCGGCGCTGCGTTGTGTTCGTTGCTCATGTCATCGGGTCCTCGGCAGGGTTCAGGCGCGCGCCAGCGCGGTGGGCACCGGCACAAGCGCGCGGCGGCCCGCCTTCACGGTCATCACCACGTTCCAGGCCATCAGCAGCATCCCGCTCAGGTACAGCAGGCCGCCGAGCAGGCGCACCACGTAGAACGGAAAGGTCGCCTTCACGCTCTCGACGAAGCTGTAGACCAGCGTGCCGTCAGGTTGATGGCGCGCCACATCAGGCCCTGCATCACGCCGGCGATCCACATCGCGGCGATGTAGAGCACGACGCCGATGGTCGCGATCCAGAAGTGCAGCTCGATCGCCCGCACGCTGTACATCTCCTTGCGGCCGAACATGCGCGGGATCAGGTAGTACAGCGAGCCCATCGAGATGAAGCCCACCCAGCCGAGCGCGCCGCTGTGCACGTGTCCGACGGTCCAATCGGTGTAGTGGGAGAGCGCGTTGACGGTCTTGATCGACATCATCGGCCCCTCGAAGGTCGACATGCCGTAGAACGACAGCGAGACGATCAGGAACTTCAGGATCGGGTCGTCGCGCAGCTTGTGCCAGGCACCGCTGAGGGTCATGATCCCGTTGATCATGCCGCCCCAGCTGGGCGCCAGCAGCACCAGCGAGAACACCATGCCCACGCTCTGCGCCCAGTCGGGCAAGGCGGTGTAGTGCAGGTGGTGGGGGCCTGCCCACATGTAGGTGAAGATCAGTGCCCAGAAGTGCACGATCGACAGCCGGTAGCTGTACACCGGGCGCTCGGCCTGCTTGGGGATGTAGTAGTACATCATCCCGAGGAAGCCGGCCGTCAGGAAGAAGCCCACCGCATTGTGGCCGTACCACCACTGCACCATCGCATCCTGCACGCCGGCGTAGGCGGAGTAGCTCTTGGTCAGACTCACCGGCAGCGCCGCGCTGTTCACCAGGTGCAGCAGCGCCACCGTCAGGATGAAGGCGCCGAAGAACCAGTTGGCCACGTAGATGTGGCGCACCTTGCGGATGCCGATGGTGCCGAAGAACACCACCGCGTAGGCCACCCACACCAGCGTGATCAGGATGTCGATCGGCCACTCGAGTTCCGCGTACTCCTTGCCGCTGGTCATGCCCAGCGGCAGCGTGACCGCCGCCAGCACGATCACCGCCTGCCAGCCCCAGAAGGTGAAGTGCGCGAGCGCCGGCGCGAACAACCGGACCTGGCAGGTGCGCTGCACCACGTGAAAGGAGGTGGCCATCAGCGCGCAACCGCCGAACGCGAAGATCACGGCGTTGGTATGCAGCGGCCGCAGCCGCCCGTAGCTCAGCCAGGGAATGCCGAAGTTGAGTTCCGGCCACGTGAGCTGCGCTGCGATCAGCACGCCCACCGCCATGCCGACCACGCCCCACAGCACGGCCGCCAGCGCGAACTGCGTGACCACACGATCCTCGTAGACCGGCGCTGCTCCCTGGGCCGCCATTGCGTTCATCGAACTCTCCTCGCATCCTGTCGATGACAGGGAGTGTCCGAACCGGAGCCTTGATGCGGCTTGACGCCGGTCAAGCTTCGGTCGATGCGTGCGCGTTCGGGTCGGCCGCCGTGGCGGGCGCGCCGCAGGCGCCGGGCTCTTCCAGCACCCGGGTGGCCTCGCGCTCGAGGTCGTCGAACTGGCCGTGGTGCACCGCCCAGGCGAAGACACCGAGCACGACCAGCGCAAGCAGCACCGAAATCGGCAAAAGCAGGTAAAGGCTGTCCATCCGGTCCGCCGTCCCTTTGTGTTCAGCGCGCAAGGCGCAGCGCGTTGCCGACCACGACGAGCGAACTGAGCGCCATGCCCAGCCCAGCAGCCCACGGCGGCAGCCAGCCCAGCAGGGCCAGCGGCACGCAGACCGCGTTGTAGCCTGCCGCCCAGGCCAGGTTCTGGCGCACGACGGCGGCACAGCGACGTGCGACGCCACGCGCATGGGCAATCTCACCGAGCCGGCTGCCCAGCACCACGATGTCGGCGCGCTGCTGCGCGAGCGCCGCGCCGTGGCCGAGCGCGACGGACACGTCGGCCTGGGCCAGCACCGGGCCGTCGTTCAGGCCGTCGCCCACCATCAGGACGCGGTGCCCCTGGCGCTGCAGTGCGCGCAGGCTGGCCAGCTTGTCCTGCGGCGTCGCGTCGTGCCGTGCATCCGCGAGGCCCAGACGCTGGGCCACCGCCTGCACGGCCCCCGCGCGATCGCCCGAGAGCAGGCGCAACCTGATGCCTTGCTCGCGCAGCGATTGCAGCAGGCCGGCCGTATCGGGGCGCAGCACCTCGTCGAACTCGAAGCGCGCGTGCGGCGGGGCCGCTGTCCCGTCCTGAGGCGCCAGCCACACCGCCGGCCGCGCAAGATCGGTGGGCGGCACGACGCCGACCCAGGCCGCCGACCCGAGCCGCCAGCGCCGGCCGTCGGCATCGAGCGCCTCGAGGCCCTGCCCGGCCTGCTCGCGCGCACCGTGCCAAGGCCAGGACGCGGCGTCCTCGGAGGGCGTCGCGCGCACCAGCGCCTGTGAGAGCGGATGACGGGAGTGGGCGGCCAACGCCGCCGCACGCCGCTGCCAGGCCTGCAGGTCGTCACCGTCCGGCCACACCACCTGCGCGAGCGCAAGCCGGTCTTCGGTCAGCGTGCCGGTCTTGTCGAAGCAGGCGACGTCGATCTGCGCCAGCGTCTCGAGCGCGTCGAGGCGCTGCACCAGCACGCCGCGACGCGCCAGCGCGCCGGTGGCCGCGATCAGCGCCGACGGGGCAGCCAGCGACAGCGCGCAGGGGCAGGTGACGATCAGGATGGACACCGCCACCCACACGGCACGCGACGGGTCGACGTGCATCCACACACCGAAGGCCGCCGCCGCCAGCAGCAGCACGCCGCCCACGAACGGCGCGGCCACGCGGTCGGCCCAGCGCACCGTCGACGGCCGCTCGGTCAGCGCTCGCTGCATCAGCGCCACGATCTGTTGATGGCGGGTGCCATGGCCGACCTGTGTGACCCGCATCAGCACCGGCGCGCCGAGGTTCAGGCTGCCGGCGATCACCGCGTCGCCGACGCCGCGCACCAGCGGCCGCGACTCGCCCGTCAGCAGCGATTCGTCGGCCTGCGTCCGGCCCTCGATCAGGCAGCCGTCGGCCGGGAAGGCCTGCCCCACGCAACGCGGACCGGTCGCCCG
>NZ_AZND01000135.1:0-9483 GCF_000576205.1 Methylibium sp. T29
CGGCCAGTTCGGCCGCGCCGCTGATCGAGACGGGCAGCTCGGTGCTCGCCCGGCTCCAGGTCGAGCCGCGGTCGGCCGACACGTAGGCCGCGCCGCGCAGGCCGTAGACCAGCAGGCGGTCGCCGCGGGTGGCCAGCAGGCCGAACCAGCTGCCCCGGTAGGGCGACTCCAGCACGGCGAAGTCGCGGCCGCCGTTGTCGGAGCGCAGCAGCAGCCCCTGCTCGCCGGCCAGCACGATCGAGGCGCCGCTGACCGCGACGCCGTAGAGGTGCAGCGAGCGCGGATTGGGGAGCCGAGCGCTGAGCGGCGTCCAGGTGGCGCCACCGTCCTCGGTGCTGAGCGCGAGGTTGTAGGCGCCGACCACGATGCCGCGCTTCGCGTCCTGGAAGTGCAGCGCGAGCAGCGGCTTGTCGGGGCCGTCGTCGGCAAGCAGCTGGACGTAGTCGCGGTAGGCCGGCGCGGCAGCTGCGTCGGCACGGGCTGCCTGGTCGAACAGCGCCGGCAGTTGCAGCCCGTCGAGTTGCTTGGTCCAGGTTTCGCCGCCATCTCCGGAATGCAGCACCACACCGAGGTGCCCCACGGCCCAGCCCTGGCGCTCATCGACGAACTGCACTGCCGTCAGGCTGGCCTGCACGGGCGTGGCCGCCTGGCGCCAGCTGGCGCCGCTGTCGTCGGAGAGCAGCACGATGCCGCGCTCTCCGACGGCGACCAGCCGCTTCCCGGCGGCGGCCACCGCCAGCATCGTGGAAGACAGCGCCTTCGGCGACTGGAGCGCGGCTTGCTGCAGCACACCGAAGCGCTGCGCCCCGGCGGTTGCTGCGCTGCCCGGAATGGCGGCGACCGCCAGGCACAGCATGCAGGCGAGCGCGATCAGCGAGCGCGATGAAGACATCGACAGACTCCTGGACCTCGAGAGAAGCAGAAGAAAAAGCGGCCCGGCCGGACCTCGTGGGTTCCCGTTGCTGCCGGGCCGAAGCGAGGAGTCCTCAACGTGCCCCGGTCGCGATGGCTTCGGGGCTCAACATGGCTTCATTGAGCTGCTTCGGCACGTCCGGAACGGGGAAGTGCTGCGGCAGGCCGTTGAAATTGCAGTTGTAGTAGTACTGGCCGGTCAGCAGGTTGATGATTCCCCACTGCACCGTGCTGACGACGGCGGGAATGTCCGGCGCCAGGTAGGGCAGCGTGTACTGCAGGTGGTAGAGCTGGCCCTGCGCGTCCCAGTGGTCGGCCATCACCAGCTTCCAGCCGTCCTCGTCGATGTAGTAGCGGCGCTTGGTCATCACGTGGCGCTTGCCCGGCAGCAGCGTCGCCTCGACGACCCACACGCGATGCAGCTCCCAGCGCACGTGGTCGGGGTTCAGGAACTTCGGCGTCACCAGCTCGTCGACCTTGGCCAGTGCCGTCTTGTTGGAGTTGTACGGGATGTACATCTCCTGCTTGCCGACGATCTTGTATTCGTGGCGATCGATCGGGCCCATGGTGCCGAAGGACTCGTCGAACAGCCCGGTGCCCGAGGTCACGGTGTCCGGCGTGTCGTAGGCGATCGAGGGCGCCTTGCGCACGCGGCGCTGGCCCACCAGGTACTGCCACACGCCGCGCGGCACCTTCTCTTCGTTCACGGTCTCGTGCAGCAGGATCACTTCACCGGCCACCGCCGACGGATCCGACTTGACGAAGGACCCAATCTTGTAATGGGCCGGCTTGGCGAGGTAGGTGTCGCGCGCATCCTTGTAGTAGTACGGCCACAGCCACGACATCTGCCCGGCGGACGACAGCGTGCGGTGTCCGTCGCCGGTGACCACCCAGGTGTTGAGCGGGTACTTCTGCGCCACGCCCTCCCACGCCAGCCGCGCGTTGAGCATCACCTCGATGCCGGTCTTGGGGATGGGGAACGGAATGCCGCCGTAGGCATCGACGACGCCATAGCCGTTGTCGGCCAGCTTCGCGGAGGTCGCGTTCTTGAACGTGTTCTCGTAGACCCAGGCCGGCGCGGCCGCCGTGCGGTGCGTCGGGTAGACGTCGATGCGAAAGTCGGGATACTTCTTCATCAGCGTCTTGACACCGTCGCTCAGCCTGGCGTCGTACTGTGCGGCGTTCTTCGCCGAGATCGACGCCACCGGCTTCTCCGCTGCGAACGGGTCGGGCCTGGGCTGGCCGTTCTTCCAGCCCGGCGCGACCTTGGTGTAGCCGCCGTCCCAGGCCGGGATCGAGCCGTCGGCGTTGCCGGCCTTCTCGGCGCCCAGCGGCGTGAGCGTGGTCTTGAGCTTGGCGGCTTCTTCGGCGCTCACCGCGGCGAAGGCCGGCTGTGCGGCGAAGGCCACCAGCGCGAGCGCGACGGCATACGAAATCGAGGGGGTCTTGTTCATGCCGGTCTCCATCAAAGGGCACGCTGCAGCGAGAAGGAAATGAAGTTGCGGTCCTTGTAGAACTGCTTGTAGGACAGCACCGGCGTGGGCGAGTTGGCCGGCGTGAGGAAGCCGTCCTCGCCGCCGTAATAGCCGGTGTAGGTGAGGCCGGCCTGCCAGACGGTGCGGTAGGTCGCCTTCACGCCGATCGAGAAGTCCCCGCCCTTGGAGCTGCCGCCGTTGAAGTTGAAGATCGCCGACGAGCGTCCGTAGAAGTTGTAGCCCACGCCGATCGGCAGCGAGAGGTCGACGCCGTCGACCACCTGGAAGTACGAGGGCTCGAAGATGAAGCGCAGCGCCGCGGCGTCGCGCGTGGTGTTGGGGTCGAGCGCCCCCGGGTTCTTGTCGATGCTGAGCCGGCGGTTCCACGCGACCTCGCCGAGGAAGGCGCCGGCATCCCACAGCCGCGTCTCCGACAGCACGTAGATGCCGGACATCTGCGCATGCGCCGTGTTGCCGACGGCATAGAGCGGATGGGCGTCGTTGTCAGCCAGCACCCCCGGCAGCACCACCTGCGGGTCGCTCACCAGCGCGGCGTTGCGGCGGATCGAGCCCTCGAAGGCCAGGTTGAGTTGCCCGATCGAGGTCGTCGCGCTGGCCCCGTAGGTCTTGATGCCTTCGTGGTAGACCTGCTGGATCGCGCCGACCCGGCCGCTCACCACATCGGGCGCGGAAGACGGCGTGAGGTACAGCGCCGCCCCCTTGTCGTGGTAGCGCGCGGCGTAGACGCCGAACTCCCATTCGCTGCCCGCCGGGGCCCAGCGGAACTGCAGGCCGCCCTGCCCCGAATTGCTGGCCTCGACATCGGGGCCGCGCCAGAACGCCGCCGCGCCACCGCCGGGCGTGATCGGCGCGCCGACGATGAAGCGCTCGGAGCCGTCGCCGACGAAGTCGAAGGCGCTGAGGTAGCTGCCGGCGGCCGGATGATGCTCTCGCGGAACTTGAACTGGTAGTAGGCGCCCAGCGTCATCTGCGAATTGATCTGCAGCACGCCCGAGACCTGCTCCACCGGCCGCAGGATCTCCTTGAACTGCGAGCTCGGCACAGTCAGCAACTTGACCAGGTCGACCGGGCCTTGCGCAGCCGCGATGCCGTTCGAACCGAAGAACAGACTCTCGCCGTAGATCAGCGTGTGGCGTCCGAGGCGCACCGTCAACGGCATCGAGCCGAGGTCGGTCTTGCCGAAGGCGAAGAAGTCGAGCACCTCGGCCTTGCGCCCGTGCAGCTCGCGCGTGGCATCGGTGAAGCGGTTGTAGCCGACGCTGGTGGAGTTGGCCGAGGCCGGCGAGTCGTGGTCGTTGCGGCGGTTGTAGACGCTGTCGTACCAGGCGGCCCCGCTGGCGCGGAAGCCCAGGCTCTTCCAGCCGACATCGACCTCCGACAGCAGGTCGAGACGGTTCGAGATCAGCCCCTTGTCGAAGTTGCGGTCGCCGTCGTCGAGGTTGACGTCCTGGAGCAGCCGCTCGGACTGGCTCTTGACGCGAAACGCATTGCTGTACTTGAAGGTGTTATCCCAGCGGAGCTTGAGGTCCGGGTTGTCGGTCCGGATCTCGAAGGCGTGTGCCGCGCCGCCGGTCAGGCCGAACGGCAGGGCGAGCGCCGCCGCCGCCACGCAGCGCGTGCCCAGCGCACGAGACGCCGCACACGACCGCCCAAAGGCCGATGTCGATTTCTTTCTCATCTTGTCTCCGTTGTCGATGGGTGTTGTTGACTGACGCATCACCGCCGCACTTCGACCGGTGCGTGGAGGCCGGGATTGCAAACGCGATGCCATGCCGCAGGGCGATCGCAAGCGCTTGATTTCAAAGAACTTCTGCCGCGTTTCAGTGAAAACCCGCACCCTCTTCGGACCCCGCCCGCTTCGCCATTTGTCGAAACGCCGCGGGGCCGATCTCCGCATTTACCGAAGCCGCGCATCGCCGTGTCCCGTCACGCCGGCACGATCTCGATCGCCTGCGCCTCCGCCTTGAGCAGGCGGTCCAGCACCCACAGCAACTTGCCGGGTCCGGCGTCGTGGACGATGTCCACGCTCGGCGCGTCCGGGCGCTCGCGCATGCGCTGGTACTGCCCTTCGAGCATCGCCTTGTCCTCGAGGAAGGCGTCGTTGTTGGCCTCGTGCATCAGGTCGGTGAGGCCCGGCATGTCGGTGGCGCGGCTGCAGCCCCAGGAGTAGTAGTAGTCGCAGGAGTGCGCGTCGCGCGGCGTCACGGCCTGGCTGGAGAAGGTGTCGAGCACGAGGCGTCCGTTGGTCGGCCCCTCGGTCGCGCTGCCCACCTCGTGCACCGAGAAATGCAGGATGAAGTTGCATGGCACGCTCATGCGCACATGGACCTGGATGTCGAACAGCGCGCCTCCGGGAACAGGTGCCTGGCGAAACTGGGGGGCGGCGTGCGGCGCACGCAGTAGCGGGTGTCGATGCCGCGCTCGGTCAGCTCATGGCGCGGCTTGATGTTCGACCAGGCATCCGATCCGCCCAGCGTCTGGCTGTGCACCCAGGCCACGTGGCTCAGGTCGGCCAGGTTCGCGATCTCCTGCCGGTAGTTGGTGTCGACGCGCACATAGCCGAGCCGCAGGTTCCAGGCCGGGTCGCCAGGACCGATGGCCTCGCAGATCAACGCCGGGTCGGCCTTCGCGGGCTCGCCCATCCAGACCCAGATCCAGTTGTCGCGCTCGACGACCGGGTAGGTGCGCACGCAGGCCTTCTCGGGGATCCGGCTCATGCCCGGGATCTCGGTGCAGCGGCCGTCGGGCCCGAACTTCATGCCGTGGTACATGCAGCGGATCGAGTCGCCCTCCTTGCGCCCCAGCGACAGCGGTGCGTGCCGGTGGCAGCAGCGGTCCTCCATCGCCACCACCGCGGCATCGGGTCGACGGTAGAGCACCAGCGACTCGCCGGCGATGCGCCGCGCCAGCAGGCCGTCACGGCCCAGGCTCAGGTCCTTGTCCCACCCCGCGCAGTACCACGCGTTCTTCACAAACATCGCATCTCCTCGTTGGCTGGTGATCGGCGGCCCGCTGGCCTCCGCGGCGGCACACCGCAAGCCACAGGCCATCGGACGCCGTGCGTCGTGCAAGGCGTCGACTGCTGCACTGCAGCGTCACCGACGGCGGTGCCCACCTCCATGGGAGAGAGGTGGCTGCGAAAGGGCTCGGTCGGGGCGATGGCTGCTGCATCGCAACAGCTGCTCCATAGTGGAAAGCGCTGCCCGGCCCCGCGTCGCGAGCGAACAAAATTCCTCACTCACCGAGGACTCGATGAGCAATCCTCTCCATTCGCATGCGCACGGGATCACGCCGATGAACGCTTCACCTGCACCGAACGCCGCCGACTTTCTCCACGCGCATTACCTGGCCAGTCGCAGCGACCCGTCGGCCACGGAGCTCCGGCCCACGCACCGCGAGTTGGCGGAGTGGCTGACCTTCGACCCGGACACCGGGCGCATCTGGCTCGACGACGAGCGCATGGTGATGCTGAACCACCAGACGCTCGGCTCGCTGCGCAGCGAACTGATCCAGGGCGTCGGTGTGGAGCGTGCGCGCGGCATCCTCACCCGCAGCGGCTACATCGCCGGCATGCGCGACGCGCGCTTCGTGGCCTCGCACTGGCCCAAGGAAGACCCGGTCGGCAAGCTGCTGGCCGGCACGCGCCTGTTCGGCCTGCAGGGCCTCGCCCGTGTCGAGGCGGTGCACTTCGACTACGACCCCGAGCGCATCGCCTTCAGCGGCGAGTTCTTCTGGCATCACTCGCTGGAGGACGACGAACACATCAACGCCTTCGGCGTCGGCACCGACGCGGGCTGCTGGCTGCCGATCGGCTACGCCAACGGCTACGTCTCCACGCTGCTCGGCACGTCGATCATCTTCCGCGAGCTCGAGTGCCGCTCGACCGGTGCCTCGGTCTGCCGCGTGATCGGCAAGGCCGCCCGCGACTGGGACAACGTGGAGGAAGACCTGCGCTACATGCAGGCCGAGGGCTTCGTCGGCGAGCGACCGGGGCCGGAACCGACACCGCGCGACGGCCCGCGCCTCGGCGTGCACGACGCCGCGGCGGATGCGGCGCCGCGCATGGTGGGCGTCTCGTCGAGCTTCAATGCCGCCTGCCATTCGCTGCGCAAGGTGGCCACCACCACCGCGACGGTCCTGTTCTTCGGCGAGTCCGGGGTCGGCAAGGAGCTGTTCGCCAAGATGCTGCACGAGATCAGCGAGCGACGCGACGGGCCGTTCGTGTCGGTCAACTGCGCGGCGATCCCGGAGAACCTGGTCGAGGCCGAGCTGTTCGGCGTCGAGCGCGGCGCCTACACCGGCGCCCACGCGTCACGGCCGGGCCGCTTCGAGCGCTCGCACCGGGGCACGCTGTTCCTCGACGAGATCTCGTCGCTGAGCCTGGTCGCGCAGAGCAAGCTGCTGCGCGCGCTGCAGGAGAGCGAGGTCGAACGGGTCGGTGGCACCCGCCCGATCCGGCTCGACCTGCGCGTGGTGGCAGCGTGCAACGTCGACCTGCGCGAGGAAGTCCGGCAGGGGCGCTTCCGCGAAGACCTGTTCTTCCGGCTCAACGTCTACCCGATCCACCTGCCGCCGCTGCGGGCCCGCAGCGAGGACGTGCCGCTGCTGATGACGCACTTCCTCAAGCTCTACGGTGCCCGCTACGGCCGGCAGATCCACGGCTTCACGCAGCGCGCGATGCGCGCGATGCTGACCTACACCTTCCCCGGCAACGTGCGCGAACTGCAGAACATGATCGAGCGGGCCGTGATCGCCGCCAGCGACGAGCCGCAGATCGATACCGTGCACCTGTTCCGCGACGAGCTGTTCAACGCGAAGTCGACCTTCGCCGTCGGTGATCAGGGCCGGCTGGCCGACACCGAGGGGCCGACGCCCTCCGCGCCGCATCCGGAGCCCTCGGGCGACGAGACGCTGCTCGACCGGGTGCTCCGCCTGCGCAGCGCGGTGCGGAGCCCTCAGGCGTCCGACACCTGGCTCGAAGAGCTGGAGACCCAGCTCGTGGAAGAGGCGGTCCAACGTTGCAACGGCAACATGGCCGCCGCGGCCCGGCTGATCGGCATGGCGCGGACGCAGGTGGTCTACCGCATGCGCAGGAAGAACGTGACGACTCAGGCGAGGGCCTGATCCACCACCTCCACCCAATGCTGCACCGGCACGGCCGTCCCGGACTGCAGGTGCAGGATGCACCCGACGTTGGCCGAGACGATCAGGACAGCGAGGCAAGCACAAGGAGTTCGTCTTCGTGTACCGCAGGGAGCGGGTGAAGAACCTCGACATCGAACCAGCCATGAAGTACCGGCGGGTCGGGACGATCAACAACACCGCGTTCCAGACGGCCCGCACGGAGGCTGGGCTACCCCAGGTGCGGGTGCACGACTTCAGGCACACATTCGCCCAGCGCTTGAGAGATGCGGGTGTGCCGGAGGAAGACCGAGCGCTGCTGCTTGGACATGCCGTAGCGGGTATGGCCCAGCACTACGCAACGTCGACCGTCGAGAGATTGATCGAGGTGGCGAACAAGGTCAGCGAGACGAGGGACAGGACGACGATCCTGCGCGTGGTGAACGGATGAAAGTCACGCAACTAGTCACGCAGAAAAGAAAAATGGGCTAGCTCTCGTGAAGCTAACCCATTGATCCATAACGACATTTTGGTGCGGCTGGCAGGAATCGAACCCACGACCCCTTGGTTCGTAGCCAAGTACTCTATCCAGCTGAGCTACAGCCGCATCAAGCCCTGCAGTTTAGCACGAAGCGTTTTCGCGTCTCAACCCAGGGCTGCCGCGGCGCGGAAGCATTGCGCCGCGCGCTCTTCGTCCCGATCCTGCTCGGCCATCGCCGCCAGGTGCAGCCAGGCTTCGCGGCGCACCGTCGGCGTCAGCGCCTCGTCACGCGCCGCCTGTTCCAGCAGGGCTCGGGCCTTGCCCCAGAGCTGGCGCGCCATCATCGCGCGACCCACACCGTAGGCCAGCGCGCCCTCGCCCGGACAGGACTGGAGCGCAGCCTCCAGGCGCGGCAGCCATTCGGGACCGATGCCGTCGACGGCGTCGGCCAGCGCGAAGGCCAGCGTGTCGCGTTCCTCGCGCGGCAAGGTCGCCACGCGGTCCCAGAAGGGGCGCAGCCAGGTCCGTGCATCTTCGGTCGCTCCCAGCGCGACCAGTTGACGCGCTCCATGGGCGGCCACCACCACATCGCGCCGGTCGGCCGGGTCGAACTCGCGCCAGACCCGTTGGGTCTGCTCGGTGTCACGCGCGGTATCCAGGGCCTCGATGGCCAGCGTGCGCATCAACCCCTGCGCAGCAGCCGGCGAGAAGCCTTGATGCTTGGCGAGCAGGCGCGCCGTCTTCAGGGCCTCCAGCGGCTCCTGCGCCAGGCGCGCCGCCTTCAATTTCAGGCGCAGCGCCTGAGTCCGCCGCGACACACCGGGCGGCAGCTGCGACAGCAGTTCCAGTGTGCGGGCGGCATCGCGGTCGTCGAGCGCCCACTCGGCGGCCAGCAGCCGGGCCCCCTCTTCCGCCGGACGCGCAGCGGTGTTGCGGCGGGCCAGGTCGAGCGCCTGCGCGAGTTGCTCGTCGCGACGGGTACGGTCCTGAAGGCGGTGCAGGCTGCCGGCAGCAAGCAAGTGCCCCAGGACCGTGAATTCGGCATCCTGGCGCAGTTCGGGTGTGTCGGCCTGGATCGCCACCGCCCGCTGCGCGGCCTTGTGGGCGCGCCCGTAGCGGCCGCCGAAATACTGCGACAGCGCCTCGCGCAGCGCGCCCTGGGCAATGCGGTCGCGACGCGACACGCGCCATTCGCGCGCCCGCCGCGGCAGCCCGATCAGCAGCCCGACCGCCTGGATCAGCGCGTTCAGCACCAGGCAGAGGCCGACCAGGATCACCATGAAGAGGTTGAACGACAGGTCGACGCGCCACGGCGCCCAGTACAGCGTGACGAGGTTGTCGTTGCTGCCGAGCAGGCTGGCCGCCACCACGGCCACGATGGCCAGCAACAGCAACCAGATCACGTTGCGCATCGGAGCCGGCGCCTCAGCGGCCCGCCGCCGCGGTCGTCAGCGCCGCCAGCGTGTCGTCGGG
>NZ_AZND01000136.1:0-9428 GCF_000576205.1 Methylibium sp. T29
GGCGCAGCAGGGCCTTGACGCGCGCCAGCAGCTCGCGTGGCTCGAAGGGCTTGGGCAGGTAGTCGTCGGCACCGAGCTCGAGGCCGACGATGCGGTCCATCGGCTCGCCGCGCGCGGTGAGCATCAGCAGCGGCAGCGCGCGCGTGCGCGGTGCGGCGCGCAGCTCGCGGCACAGGTCGAGGCCGTCGCCGTCGGGCAGCATCAGGTCGAGCACCAGCGCGTCGAACAGCTCGCGCTCCAGCCGCGTGCGGCCGGAGTCCAGCGTCGGCGCCACCTCGACCTCGTAGCCGGCCTGGCGCAGGTAGTCGCCCACCATCGCGGTGAGGCGGGCGTCGTCGTCGATCAGCAGCAGTCGAGCACTCATGGTCTTGCTAGGCGAGGGAGCTCGGGCTCCGGAGGATAGAACAGCGGAGCCGACCCGGCAGGCCGGGCCGGTCCCGCCGGCCGCCGCGTCAGCCCTTGGGTTCGGGCGGCGGCGCGCGGTGGTGGCGCTCCATGCGTTCGTGGCGCGCCTTCATGCGCTCGGCGAGCTGGACACGCTGTTCCACCGTCAGCACGCGGCTGGCGTCGAGCAGGGCCTGGCTCATGCGCCGACTGGCCTGGTCATGCTGCGCCACCATCTGCTGGCGCAGCGCCTCGACGGCCTGCGCATCGACGGTCGGCTGCGTGAACAGGCGGGCCTGCTGCTCGCGCAGGTCCCTGCCGGCCTCGCGCTGCGCCTTCAGGTCGGCGGCCGCGGCCTGCGCGATCTGCCGGATCTGGCTGCGCTGCGCGTCGGTCGCCTTCACGCTGTCGAGCAGGCGCTCGAGCTGGCGTGGCGAGGCGCCCCAGCCAAAGCCCGGTCCGCCATGCGGCCCGCCGTGCGCGGCCGGGGCGGGCCGGTGCGCCCTCGGGTACGGCCCAGGCCGTCAGGCTCGCGCCACCGGCCAGCGCGATCGCCGTCCCGAGAACCACGCCGCGCAGACCGCGGGGAATGAGAGAGTCGCTGTTCATCTTGCGTCCTTTCCATGCAAACCCCTCAGGGGGTGCATGCATGGTCGGACGCGGGGGTGAAGCGCGCTTGCGCAGGCGGTAAAGATCTGTGTAGCGCCGGGGGCCCTAGCTTGAAGCGCCGGTCGAGCCGTTCTCCTACAGACCGCAGCACGCAGGCGCACTACATTGAGCTGACGGAGCCGTCTCTCCTCCCGTCTCCCCTCCTCCCGCTGACGGCTCCCTTGTGGTGGACAGCGCCGTGCGCTGTCCACCTTTTCATGGGCGGCCGAACTGTCCGCTCTGGTAGTCGACGAAGGCCTGCCGGATCTCGGCCGGGGTGTTCATCACGAACGGTCCCTGCCCGACGACGGGCTCGTTCAGCGGCTCGCCTCCGAGCAGCAGCAAGGTCGCATCCGTCACCGCCTCGATCTGCAGCGTGTCGCCCTCGCGCTCCAGCACGGCGAGCTCCGCCTCGCCGACCACGGTGTCACTGCCGTCCGCGCGCAGCGCGCCCTTCAGCACGAACAGCGCCGTGGTGTGTCCGGCCGGAACGCTCAGCCGCACCGGCCGGCCCGCCACGAGTCGCAGGTCCCACAGGTTGATCGGGCTGAAGCTGCGCGCCGGCCCCACCACGCCTTGCAGTTCACCGGCGATCACGCGCACCGTGCCCGCAGCGTCCGGCAGTTCCACGTGCGGGATCTGCGCCGCCGTGATGCCTGGTAGGCGGGCGCCACCCGCTTGTCCTTCGCGGGCAGGTTGACCCACAGCTGCAGCATCTCGAACGGGCCGCCGCGACGCGCGTAGTCGCGGCCGTGGAACTCCTCGTGGACGATGCCGCGGCCTGCGGTCATCCATTGCACGTCGCCAGGACCGATCGATCCGCCCGCGCCCGTCGAGTCGCGATGCTCCACCTCGCCAGCGTAGACGATGGTCACGGTCTCGAAGCCACGGTGCGGATGCTGGCCCACACCGAGCCGCCGGGAGGTGGGCTCGAACTCCACCGGGCCCGCATGGTCGAGCAGCAGGAAAGGCGACATCGGCTCCGCGAGGTCGTTGTACGAAAAGATGCTGCGCACCGGAAAACCGTCGCCGACCCAATGGCGCCCCGGACTGCGCCGAACGAACGAAAGCTGCTTCATGGTGGATCTCCTTGAAGCAGGAGTTTGGGGCGGCCCGGCCTGCCTGCAACGCATCGAATCTGCACGCAGGGTTCAAGCGGCTTCAATGACCGGAGGGAACCGGCGCCGGACCCGTTCCAGGCCCCGGTTGACGGACTCGCCACAACCCCAGGCCGTCGGCGAACCGCCGCCTGTGACACAGTGGCACCGACCGGCCGTCGCCGTTGCAGCGCCCTGCCATCCCCTTCACCCCGAACCTCCGCGAGGACACGATGCCACTCGTTCGAATCGACATTTCGCATGACGCCCCACCGACGCTGGGACGCGACATCGGTCAGCTGATCTACGCTGCCATGACCGACCTGATCAACGTGCCTGCCGACGACAAGTTCCAGATCATCGCCCGACACGGTCAGGGCGAACTGGTGTTCCCGGCCAGCTATCTGGGCGTCGAGTATTCGCCGGGCATCGTGTTCATCCAGATCACGCTGAACCAGGGCCGCTCCATCGAGCTGAAGAAGGCGTTCTACAAGCGCGTTGCCGACGACCTGCACGCCAGGTTGGGTGTGCGCCGACAGGATGTCTTCATCAACCTGATCGAAGTCGCCAAGGAGAACTGGTCCTTCGGCAACGGCGAGATGCAGTACGCGCCTGCACCCGGCTGAGCGATGCCCGGCAGGCCGGGCCTGGACACCCCAGCTTCTCCCCCTCAAGCGGGATGGCCCCTGCCTTGGGCGGGCCCTAGGCTAGACGCCATGAGTTACACCCACCTCCAATCCTTCAACAACCGCGCCGCCCTGGCGCGGTCTTCCATCGCCGGCTGCTATTCATGCCTGGGTAGCTTCAAGCCCCAGGACGTGGTGGCCTGGGTCCACGACGACACCACGGCCGTGTGCCCGATCTGCAGCGCCGACACGGTGCTGCCGGGGGTCGGGGACGTGCGGGCCCTGCACGCCGCGCGAGCGGCCCAGTTCGACAGCGCCGAGACGGTGCCTGCCGTGCTGTCCCTCCTGCCCGAGCGCAACTGAGACCCGGCGCATGCATTTCGATGAGCGCGACTGCGGCGACTTCAGGATCTACGGCGGGGCACTCGACGCCCCCGGCGGGGGTTACCTGGCCGCCGTCGTCATCATGCGGGTGCGCGGGCTGAGCGGCGAGCCGGTGGCGGTGTTCCGCGACGAGCGCCTTGCCGGCGGCCACCGCTTCAAGGATGCGCGCTCCGCGCTCCATTTCGCCATGGATGCAGGCCGCCGTGCGGCCCAGGAGAGCGCAGAGTCCGTCAGCAGTTGAAGGCGGGGCTCGCAGGCGATCCCTTTTTCGGAATTGCCTTAAAACCATCCAAGTGGATGGTGATAGGATGGCGTCATGCCTGCACGACGCCAACTCTCCACCGCGACCAAGCCCCTCGACGAGAAGGTCACCGTCAACATCGGCTATGTGGACCTCGGTCACATCGACCTGCTCGTCCAGGACGGCTTCTATGCCAACCGCACCGACCTGATCCGCACCGCGGTCCGCAACCAGCTCGCCGGCCATGCCGACGTGCTGAAGCAGGCCGTGGCCCGCAAGACGCTGGTGCTGGGCATCCAGCAGTTCACTGCCAGCGACCTGCGCGCCGTGCAGGCGGCAGGCCAGACGCTGCAGATCCGCGTGCTCGGCCTCGCATCGTTCACCGCCGACGTGACGCCGGAACTCGCGCTGGCCACCGTCGAGTCGGTGGTGGTGCTGGGGGCGCTGCACGCCAGCCCGGCCGTCAAGGCAGCGCTCGCCCCGCGCATCCGCTGAGGCGTGCGGCCCACCGAACCCCAGGAAGCCCATGCACCCCGATTTCCAGCGCCTGATGACCGAGGCTGCCCGCCTCACGCGGGCCGGCGAGTTGCGGCGCGCCACCGCATCGATTCGCGCCGCACTCGGCAAGGGCTCGGCGACCGCCGCCGAGACGCCGGCCGCACCCGACGACGACTGCCTGGTGATCGACGTCGAGGCGCGCCAGGTCGAACCCGCGCCGCCGGTGCAGCAGCCGGCGCCGGCCAGCGTGCCCGGCGGTCGGTTCATCGCCGGAAGCCACACCGACGTGAACGGTACGCACGAGTACCGGCTCTTCGTGCCACCGGTCTGGCAAGGACAAACGCTGCCGCTGGTGGTGATGCTGCACGGCTGCACGCAGAACCCCGACGACTTCGCGGCCGGCACCGGCATGAACGACGCGGCCCGCGAGCACGGCGTCTTCGTGCTCTATCCCGCGCAGACGCAGCGCGCCAATGCGTCGCGCTGCTGGAATTGGTTCAAGCACAACCACCAGCAGCGCGATCGCGGCGAGCCCGCGATGCTGGCTGCGATGACGCGCGAGGTAATGGCGCGCTACGGCATCGACCCCCAGCGCGTCTACGTGGCCGGCCTGTCGGCTGGCGGCGCGATGGCGGCCATCCTCGGTGACGCCTATCCCGACCTGTTCGCTGCGGTCGGAGTGCACTCGGGTCTGCCGGCCGGTGCGGCGACCGACCTGCCCTCGGCACTCGCGGCGATGAAGCGCGGCACCGGCAGCGTCGCCAGGAGCACCTCCGTGCCGACCATCGTGTTCCACGGCGATGCCGATGCCACCGTGCATCCGTCCAACGGCGAGCGCGCGGTTGCCGCCCGCGCCGGCCGCGACACGCCCGAGAGCACCCGCGCGCGCAGTGCCAACGGCCGCGAGTACACGCAGCGCCGCTACCGCGATGCCGACGGTCGCGTGGTCGCCGAACACTGGGTCGTGCACGGCGCCGGCCACGCCTGGGCCGGCGGCTCGACGCAGGGCTCGTACACCGACGCCCAGGGCCCCGATGCGAGCGCGGAGATGCTGCGCTTCTTCCGCACCCATACGCTGCCGCCGCCGGCGCGCTGAGGACCCGTCGTCTGCTGCGGCCTCAGGCGTCGCGCGTGCGCCGCCGCTGCGTCTGCGACGGCAGCTCGTTGAACATCAGCTTGTAGTGGCGCGTGAAATGGCTCGCGCTGCTGAAGCCCATGGCGCACGCCAGCAGCGTGATGGGCTGATCGCCCGGTTGCTTCAGGCGACGCCGCGCCTCGTTCAGGCGCAGCGCGCGCAGATAGGCCTGCGGCGTGGTGTGCAGGAACTCCTCGAAGCAATACTGCAGGCTGCGGCGGCTGGCGCAGGCGGCCGCGCAGATCTCGGGGATGCCGATGTCCTCCTGCAGGTTGGCGCGGATGAATTCGATGGCGCGCTTCACCACCCGCAGCCGCGAGTCGGCACGCCGCGGAATGCCGACCGCGCCGCGGTCGGCGCCGCCGTCCGACATCGCCAGCGCCACCGTGTGCGCGAGCGTGGCGCCGATCAGCGCCGGCTCGTTCTCGATGTCGATCACCGCACCGGGCGCACAGCGGCCGGCGGCGGAGCACACGGCGAGCAGCTGGCTGCGCACCGCGCCGGCGGTGTCGGGGGCCAGCGCCCAGCGCCGCTGGCGTTCAGCCCGCGCCAGCCACTCGATCTCCTCGGGCGCCAGCATGCCGCCCAGCCGCCGTCGGTCGACCGACAGCGCCAGCAGGTCGAGTTCGCCGGCCGCCACCAGCTCGTACTCCTCGTGGCCCGAGATGACCATCAATGCATCGCCGTCCAGCGGCCGGCCGGCAAACACCGAACCGGGCGCGACCGACAGCGGGATGGCCAGCACCAGGCAGTCGGAGGGCGGACGGATCTGCTCGCGCAGCTGGCGGTTGGTGGACTCGCGCAGCACCGTGCCGCCGGCCATCACCACCTGCCGCGCCGACCCCCGGAAGCGGCCGCGGCCGAGTTGCTCGTAGCGCTGCTGCCAACCGCTCAGCGCCTGCGCCTGGTCGTCGACATCGGCCGATTGGTGATCCAGCACGAGAGCCATCTGCCCTTGTAGCACGGCGCTGGGCGACGGCGTGTCGCCTCGGTGCGCGGCGCGCCTCAGTCCAGCGGCACGCCGCGCCGACGGGCCTCTTCGAGCAGCCCGGCGCGCGCCGCTGCCACGTCCACCAGCGGATTGCTGCGCGCCCGCTGCACTTCGGCCGCGTCGTAGGGCACGTGGTCGGCGGGCAGCGAGGCCAGCGCCAGCGTGGTCAGCACCCAGTTGGTCACGTCGGCCACCTGCCGGTCGTTCAGGCCCGAGCCCATCACCCCGGGCACACGGATCACGAACTCGCGCCCGCCCGGCAGGCGCAGGAAATGGCCCAGCTGCCGCATGTCGGGCACGTTGCCGATGCGCGACCCCGCGCCGTCCAGCCCGTGGCAGCCGGCGCAATGCACGACGTACTGACTGCGCACGCTGGTGGTCACGGCCACCGATTCCGCCTGCGCGCGGGGCACGGCCTGTCGCCCCAGCGACTGCGCCTGCAGCACGGACCCACCGCCCGCCAGCAGCAGCGCCAGGGCGAACCCACGCAGCCGCGTCATCGGAGCCGGGGCGCGGTGCCCGCCGTCACGCCACGCCGGCGATGATGGCCGTCGTGCAATGGAACATCGGCTGGTGTTGGCCATGCACCAGTTGATGTCGTTGTGCACGCCGAGCCGGTAGCCCGGGCGCTCGCGCTCGTTGTTGTTGCACAGGCATTCGCCGCACGAGCCCTTGCCGCAGCAGTCGTTGTAGGACACCAGGTACTGGCGGCCGTCCTGCGGATTCAGGCAGGTGCCGATCCAGCTGACCTTGGAGGCCTCGGTGCCCGGCGGGCACTGCGTCAGCGACCCGCCGCAACAAGTGCACAGGTAGCCGTCGAAGGCGCAGTAGCGCCAGTACTCGCACTGCAGCGGATCCTCACGCGGGTCGGGCTTGGCGGCCTTGCGTGGCGATGGCTCCGCCGCGTGGGCGGCCCCGGACGACTGTCCGCTGCGGTCGAACGGCAGCATCGGCAGCACGGCGCCCCCCGACCAGCGCCACGCCCAGGCGCGCGAGCAGGCTGCGCCGGCCGTGCCGGTGCGCCATCTGGCGCACGCCATGCTCGGCGTGCCGGTCGATCAGCTTGAAGAGCCAGCGCATGAAACGTCCTCCGTGAATGGGCCGGGTCGACGACGGGAATGTCGTGCAGCTCAGGCCGCCGCCGACGTGCCGCTCAGGTAGTGCTGGATCGTCGGGGCGCCCATCTCGTGGGCGTTGAGCAGGCTGTCGAACTGCTCACGCGAGTTGACCAGGCCCTTCGCCGCCACCACGCCCTGGGTGTCCAGCAGCACCGCATAGGGCAGCCGCGAGACGCGATAGCTCATGCCCAGCTCGGTCGACAGCACGTAGGGCAGCGCGTCCAGTCCGTATTCGCGCACGAATCTACGGTGCGCCGTCGCCTCGCCGTCGCTGGCCAGCACGATGCGCAGTCGGCGGCCTTCGTCGCGCAGCAGCGCCTTGAGCACCGGGATCAGCTTCTTGCACACCGGACAGGTCGGCGAGAGGAAGAACAGCAGCGTCGGCCCGGCTTGGACGCCGCCGATGGTGACCGGCTCGGACTGCAGGCTGGTCAACGCGAAGCTCGGCGACGGCGCGCCGACCGGCGGACCGGCGTCGGTGACCAGCGCCCCCATCGGCGCCACCCGCTCGTAGAGGATGCCCACCTGGCGCGACAGCGCCCAGAGCATCACGCCGAGCACCAGCACGGCGGCCCACAACAGGACAACGGAGACCGTCAAGGCATTCATGAGGAAGAGCTCCCGAACAGAGAACGAAGGCCGCGCCCGCCGGCCCGGTGGCGCAGCAGCTGATTCATCGCCGCATACAGCAGGGCGGCCAGCGCCGTGGCGGCAACGACCACTGCCATGTCGACGCCGGCCATCGGCCGCGCGCCGAGGCCCGAGGCGGCGAGCCCCGCCAGCGCGGCCAGCCCGAGGTTGCGCAGCACCAGCGCCCACGACACCGGCAGCGGCTCGCCGCCGCAACCGCAATCGAGCACCTGTCCGCGCCAGCGGTGGTAACCCATCGCGCCGGCATAGAGCAGCAGCAGCGCGGCCGCGAGCCCCGCGCCGAGCGGTCGCCACGGACCGGCCACCAGCAGCAGCGCCGTCGACAGCTCGAGCGGCGGCAGCAGCCGGGCCAGCGCGGGCACCGTGCTGGCCGGCACCCCATAGACCGAGAGCTGCTGCTCGAACAGCGCGAGGTCGGCCCACTTGGCCAGGGCCGCATGCGCGAACAGCGCGGCCAGCGCCGCGGCGGCGATCCACACCGGCAGCGGATCGAAGGACGGCAGCGGAAACGGCATGATGCAGCGGCCCGGGCTCAGTCGTGCGATTCGAGGTGGATCGCCGCCTCGCCGGCCCGGGCCACGCTGCTGATCGGTGTCAGCTTGCCGCGCTCGCCCCAGCGCCAGACGTGCAGGGCGCCCTTCTCGCCGTCCAGCGCCTGCAGCCGCTGGCCGCTGCGCGAGAAGGTCAGCGACACGCTGCCTTGTCCCGGTGCGCTGGCCACGCGCGTGCCGGCCGCCATGTCGAACATCCACAGCCTTCGCGCCGGGCGCTTGTGAGAGCCCTCGCTGCCCTTGTCGTGCATCGCCACCACCAGCCAGCGGCCGGACGGGTCGATGGCGAACGGCTGGTAGCCGCCGGGCCGCCAGCCGGCGCGCTGCCCGGCGGCACCGACCAGCGGCCTCGCGGACTTGACCACGGCCACCGCGCCACCAAGGTCCACCTCGGTCAGCACGCCCTTGAAGGACACGAACCAGTAGCGGTCGCCCAGCTGCTCGGCGTGGTGAAACCAGGGGTCGGCGTCGGCATCGAAGACGGCCTCGCCGATCTGGCGGTCGCTGACCTGACCGCTGTCGTCGAGCGTGACGGTGGCCAGCTTGCCGTCGCCGCACAGCATCGAGAAGCGGCTGCCATGGCTGGCCGCCGGCAGGATGCCCCAGCAGCCCGGTGTCGGCACCTCGGACACCACCTTGCGCTGCTGCAGGTCGACCACGGTGATCGACGTCGCCGGGGTGGCGTTCTGCACCAGCACGAAACGGCCGTTGCCGCTGGCCCGCACCAGGCCCCGGTAGTTCAGCGCCTGCGCCCGCTTGGCCGGCAGCGCGATCTCGTACTTGAACGCCAGGCTCTCGGTGTCGTGCACCTCCAGCACGTCCACGCGCTCCCCGCGCGAGCCGCGGCTCAGGTAGGTGGTGGCAACGTACAGCTCGTCGGCGTTCGCGCTGAGCGTGAAGTTGCGACGTAGCCGGTCGACACCATGCCCAGGAAGCGGCCGTGCCGCGCGTCGAACACCCGGATGCGGCCGTCGGAGATGTGGCTCACGGCGACATCGGCCACGTACACGCGCTCCGTCGCCGATGCGGCGATCGGCCCGGTCGACAGCGTCTCGACCGGCAGCTCGGCCGGCTGCGGGCGGGCCGGGGACACCGGCGCCGCGG
>NZ_AZND01000137.1:0-9344 GCF_000576205.1 Methylibium sp. T29
GGCCGCTCCGGCTTCGTGCCGCTCGACAGCGGGCTCGACGCCTTCGCGGCGCGCGTGTGGCTGGTCGACCGCGCCGGCAGCAGCCTGGACATCCAGACCTACATCTGGCGCAGCGACCGCACCGGCCGTTGGCTGCTGACGCGCCTGCAGGCCGCGGCCGAGCGCGGCGTGCGGGTGCGCCTGCTGCTCGACGACGGCAACGGCAGCCCCACGCTCGACGGGCTGCTGTCGCAGCTCGATGCCCACCCGGGCGCCGAGGTGCGCTTCTTCAACCCCTATCCGCACCGCGGCCTGGGCCGCGCGTGGGATCTGGCCACCGACTTCTCGCGCCTGCACCGGCGCATGCACAACAAGACGTTCAATGCCGACGGCGTGGTCACCATCCTCGGCGGACGCAATGTCGGCGACGAGTACTTCGGCGCGGCGGCCGACATGGAGTTCGCCGACCTCGACGTGCTCGCGGTCGGGCCGATCGTCGGTGAGGTGTCGGCGTCCTTCGACGCCTACTGGAACAGCGCCTCGGCCTACCCGCGGCGGTCGCTGCTGTTGCCCGGCAACGACCGGCCGCTCACGCCCGAGCAGCAGGCGGCGCTCGACGAGGCCAGCGCCTACGCGAAGGACCTGCGCGAGCGTCCGCGCGTCGAGCGCTGGCGCGAGCGCGGGCCGCAGGCGTCCGACTTCGTCTGGGGCCGCTCCACGCTGTTCGTCGACCCGCCCGACAAGGTGCTCAAGCAGGCCGGCGAAAGCGAGCTGATGCTGCCGCGGCTCGCGCGCACGCTGGGCAATGCCGACCGCAGCATCGACATCGTGTCGCCCTACTTCGTGCCCACCGACGACGGCGTGGCCGCGTTCACCGCGCTGCACGACCGCGGCGTGCGGCTGCGCGTGCTGACCAACTCGCTGGCCGCGACGGATGTCTCGGCGGTGCACGCCGGCTATGCACCGTATCGCCCGGCGCTGCTCGACGGCGGTGTGGAGCTCTACGAACTGCGGCCTGTCCCGGCGCCCGAAGGTCGCGCGCGCGGGCGGCTGCTGGGCCTGGGTTCGTCGCGCGCGAGCCTGCACGCCAAGACCTTCGCCGTCGACGGCGAGCGCGTGTTCATCGGCTCCTTCAACTTCGATCCGCGCTCGGCCTGGCTCAACACCGAGATCGGCGTGCTGCTCGAGCACCCAGGCCTCGCGCAGCGCATCGGCCAGGCGTTCGACACCGAGGTGCCGCGCCAGGCCTGGCAGGTGACGCGCGACCCTGACCGCGGCCCCGACGCGCTGCGCTGGCGCGGCCAGACGCCCGAAGGCCAGCCGATCGAGCTGACCGAGGAGCCCGAGGCCGGCTGGCTCACGCGGCTGTGGGTGTGGCTGTTGTCGTGGCTGCCGATCGACGGGCTGCTGTAGCGGCCCGCCGTCGGCTTACTCCTCGAGCAGCGAGCGCAGCATCCACGCCGCCTGCTCGTGCACCGTGAGGCGCTGCGTCAGCAGGTCGGCGGTGGGCTCGTCGGAGGCCTTGTCGGCCAGCGGGAAGATGCCGCGCGCGGTGCGCGCCACCGCCTCGTGGCCCTCGACGAGGATGCGCACCATGTCCATCGCCTTCGGCGGCTCGGCCGGCGCGTCCTTCAGCGAACTCAGCTTGCCGAACTGGCCGTAGCTGCCGGCGGCCGGGAAGCCCAGCGCACGGATGCGCTCGGCGACCGGGTCGACCGCGTTCCACAGCTCGGTGTACTGCGTCATGAACATGGTGTGCAGCGTGTTGAACATCGGCCCCGTCACGTTCCAGTGGAAGTTGTGGGTCGTGAGGTAGAGCGTGTAGGTGTCCGCCAGCAGGGCGTTGAGCCCCTTGGCGATCGCCGCGCGGTCCTTCTCCGAGATGCCGATGTTCACCGGCGGCGTGGCGGGACGGGTCTTGGCCATCGTGCGTGCTCCTGGGTCAATGGGAATGGCTGGAACTGTAGCCGCCGGGTCAGGTCAGGTCGTAGCGGTCCAGGTTCATGACCTTGGTCCACGCGGCCACGAAGTCGTGCACGAACTTGGTCTGACCGTCGGCGCTGGCGTACACCTCGGCCAGCGCGCGCAGCACGGCGTTGGAACCGAACGCCAGGTCCACCCGCGTCGCGGTCCACTTCTGCTGGCCGGTCTGGCGGTCCTTGCCCTCGTACACACCGTTGGCCGGCTGCCACGTCGTGCGCATGTCGAGCAGGTTGACGAAGAAGTCGGGGGTCAGCACGCCCGGCCGGTCGGTGAACACGCCATGCCGGCTGCCGCCGGCGTTGGCGCCCAGCACGCGCAGCCCGCCGACCAGCACCGTCATCTCGGGAGCGGTGAGCGTGAGCAGCTGCGCCTTGTCGACCAGCAGGTGCTCCACCGGCACGCTGCCCGGGCCCTTGAAGTAGTTGCGGAAGCCGTCGGCCACCGGTTCCAGGAAGGCGAAGGACTCCACATCGGTCTGCTCCTGCGTGGCGTCGACGCGGCCGGGGCGAACGGCACCTCGATGCCGACACCCGCCGCCTTGGCGGCCTGCTCCACGCCCACGCCGCCGGCCAGCACGATCACGTCGGCCAGCGAGAACTTGCCAGAGCCCTGTTGGAGGGTCTCCAGTGTCGCCAGCACCTTGGCCAGCTCGCCCGGGGTGTTGGCTTCCCAGTCCTTCTGCGGTGCCAGGCGAAGGCGCGCGCCGTTGGCCCCGCCGCGTTTGTCGCCGCCGCGGAAGGTGGAGGCCGAGGCCCAGGCGGTGGCCACGAGCTGTGCGACCGTCAGGCCCGATGCGGCGATCTTCGCCTTCAGCTCGGCGATGTCGGCGGCATTCGGCGCCGGCAGCGTGGCCGGGGGCAGCGGGTCCTGCCAGAGCAGCTCTTCCTTCGGCACCTCGGGGCCGAGGTAACGCACCTTCGGGCCCATGTCGCGGTGGGTGAGCTTGAACCACGCGCGCGCGAAGGCGTCGGCGAAGCCTGCGGGTTGTCGAGGAAACGGCGCGAGATCTTCTCGAACTCGGGGTCGACGCGCAGCGTCAGGTCGGTGGTGAGCATCGTCGGCTTGAGCTTCTTGCCGGGGACGTGCGCGTCGGGAATGATCTCCGGCGCATCCTTGGCCGTCCACTGCTTCGCGCCGGCGGGCGATTGCGTCAGCTCCCATTCGAACTTGAACAGGTGCTCGAAGAAGTCGTTGCTCCAGCGCGCCGGCGTGGTGGTCCAGGTGACCTCCAGGCCGCTGGAGACGGTGTCCTTGCCGTGGCCGCTGCCGAAGCTGCTGGTCCAGCCCAGGCCCTGCGCCTCGAGCGGCGCGCCTTCGGGCTCGGGACCCTTGTGCGATTCGGGCGCGGCGCCGTGCGCCTTGCCGAAGGTGTGGCCGCCGGCGATCAGCGCCACGATCTCCTCGTCGTCCATCGCCATGCGGCCGAAGGTCGCGCGGATGTCCTTGGCGGCGGCAAGCGGATCGCCGCTGGCGTTGGGACCCTCGGGGTTCACGTAGATCAGGCCCATGTGGGTGGCGGCCAGTGGCTGGTCGAGATCACGGTCGCCGGTGAAGCGCTTGTCGGTGGCCAGCCAGGTGGTCTCGTTGCCCCAGTTCACGTCGTTGTCGGGTTCCCATACGTCCTCTCGGCCGCCGGCGAAGCCGAACGTGCGGAAGCCCATCGACTCCAGCGCCACGTTGCCGGTCAGGATCAGCAGGTCGGCCCAGCTGATGCGCTGGCCGTACTTCTGCTTGATCGGCCACAGCAGGCGGCGCGACTTGTCGATGTTCACGTTGTCGGGCCAGCTGTTGAGCGGCGCGAAGCGCTGCTGCCCGCGGCCGCCGCCGCCGCGGCCGTCGGCCGTGCGGTAGGTGCCGGCGGCGTGCCAGGCCATGCGCACGAACTGCGGGCCGTAGTGGCCGAAGTCGGCCGGCCACCAGTCCTGCGAATCGGTCATCAGCGCCAGCAGGTCCTTCTTGAGCGCGAAGTAGTCGAGCTTCTTGAACTCCTCGGCGTAATCGAAGCCGGCACCCAGCGGGTCGGACTTGCTCGAGTGCTGGTTCAGCAGCTCCAGCCGCAACTGGGAGGGCCACCAGTCCTGGTTGGTCGTGCCGCCGCCGGCGGCGTGGTTGAACGGGCACTTCGATTCGGTCGCCATGCAAGTCTCCAGGGGTTGTCCACGATGTTTCGCGGCCAGTTTAGGAGGCGCATCCCGCCCGATCAATGACGGTGCGGCAATGGCGGCGATAGCCGCGGGCGCTCAGGGGGTCAGGCGGGTGACGCCCGACAGCTCGCAGGCGTAGATGGCGTTGCGCAGCGCGGCGATGGCCTCGTAGCGCGTGAAGGTGCGCCGCCACGCGAGCACCACGCGGCGCGTCGGCAGCGGCGCGCTGAAGGGCACATAGCGCAGGTGCGGCTGCGGCTCCTTCGGCACGCTGAGCTGCGGTACCACGGTCACGCCCATCCCGGAGGCGACCATGTGCTTGATGGTCTCGAGCGACGAGCCCTCGAAGCTCTTGCGGATGCCCTCGGCGTCGCTCGAGAAGCGCGCGAACTCCGGGCACACCTCGAGCACGTGGTCGCGGAAGCAGTGGCCGGTGCCGAGCAGCAGCATCGTCTCCTTCTTCAGCTCCTCCGACGAGACGCTCTCGCGCTTGGCCAGCGGATGGGTGGCCGGGCAGGCGACGACGAAGGGTTCGTCGTAGAGCGGCGCGATGGCGAGGCCGGTGTCGGGGAAGGGCTCGGCCATGATGGCCGCGTCGAGTTCGCCGGTGCGCAGCATGTCGAGCAGCTTGACGGTGAAGTTCTCCTGCAGCATCAGCGGCATCTGCGGGAACATGTCGATCGCGTGCCTCACCAGATCAGGCAGCAGGTAGGGACCGATCGTGTAGATGATGCCCAGCCGCAGCGCGCCGGCCAGCGGATCCTGGCCACGCTTGGCGATCTCCTTGATGGCCTGTGCCTGCTCGATGACCGACTGCGCCTGGCGCACGATCTCCTCGCCCAGCGGCGTGGTGGAGATCTCGTTGCTGCCGCGCTCGAAGATCTTGACGTCGAGCTCGTCCTCGAGCTTCTTGATCGCGACGCTGAGCGTCGGCTGCGAGACGAAGCAGGCCTCCGCCGCGCGGCCGAAATGGCGCTCGCGGGCGACGGCCACGATGTAGCGCAGTTCGGTCAGTGTCATTTCCGGGTCCCCAGCCTTGGAGCGGATTCTGCGGGCTTTTCGGCCCCGACGGCGCGCGCGCTGCCGCGCAGGCCGTGCTAACGTCGATCGGGGAGCGACCCAGGGAGGGTGGCCTTTGACGCTGCGGGACGAAGATGCGTAGCGGCTTGCCGCGGGCGCTGCGATGGCTGGCCGGGTCCGTGCTCGGCCTGTGTGCGCTCGCCTGCAGCGCCGCGTCGCCATCGCCGCTGCGCTACGGGATGCTGGCGGATTTCCCGCCGTTCCAGATCTGGCCCGAGGGCAGCGAGGCCGGGGGCGCCGATCTGGAAATGCTGCGCCGGCTGGCGCCCGCGCTCGGGGTGCAGGTGGAGCCGGTGCGCTACACCGACTTCGTGGCGCTCGAGCGCGACCTGCGCGCCGGGCGGCTCGACCTCGCCTCGTCGATGGCCCGCAACGCCGAGCGCGAGCCGACGCTGGCGTTCTCGGTGCCGTATGCGCTGATCGAGCAGGCGGTCGTCACCCGCGCGAGCGATCCGTCGGGCTCGCTCGCGGCCGACCTGAACGGCCGGCGTCTGGCCACCGTGGCCGGCTACGCCGCCGAGGCCAATGCGCGCGAGCTGTTCCCGCTGGCGCAGCGGGTGCCGGTGGCCAGCATCGCCGACGGCCTGCGGGCCGTGCAGCAGGGCCGTGCCGACGTGATGATCGAGGCGCAGCCGGTACTCGTCGGCACCATCGAGCGCGCGCGCCTCGCCGGCTTGCGGTTGGTGCGCACGCTGGCGTTGCCGAGCGGCGCGCTGCATTTCGCGGCACCGAAGGCCGGCGCCGCCCGGCTCGACTCGCTCTCGGCGGCGTTGGCGGGCATGGGTGCCGAGACGCGCGAGTTCATCATCGGCCGATGGCGTGCGGAACCGCATTTCGCGCGACGCGCCGAGCCGCTGCGCCTGGACGACCCCGAGCGCGCGCTGCTCGCCGCGCAGCGGCCGCTGAATGTCGCCGTGGTGGACGGGCGGCTGCCGTTCGCGGTGCTCGACGCCGATGGCCGGCCGCAGGGCCTGTCGGTCGACGTGCTGCGCGCGGTGCTCGGACGCCTCGGGCTCGTGTCCGGCACCTGGCGCGCGAGCGGCGCCACCGAGGCGCTGGCGGCGCTGCAGCGCGGAGAGGTCGACCTCGCGCTCGGCCTGTCGGCGGTGGCCACGCCGGCCGACACGGTGCGCTTCATCGGTCCCTACATCGAGCACCCGATGGTGCTGCTGGGCCGCCCCGGCGGCAGCGCCTGGGGTCTGGAGCAGCTCGTCGGCCGGCGCCTTGCGCTGCCACCCGCACATTTCGCGCGACCGTTGATCGCCGCGCGCTACCCCGGCATCGAGCTGGTGGCTTGCGATCCGCTGCCGAGCTGCGTCGAGCGCGTCGCGAGCGGCGGCGCCGACGCGGCACTGGCCGACGTCATCACCGCGGCGGTGCTGCTGGCCGAATCGCCGCGCAGCGACGTGCAGATCACCGGCACGGCGGCCGGCTTGCGCCAGGAGCACGGCATCGCGGTGTCGTCTCGTCACGCGGCGCTGCTGCCGCTGCTGCAGCGGGCGCTGGATGCGACCGTGGCCGACGACCTGCTCGAGCTCAAGCGCCGCTGGCTGACGCGTCCGACGCGGCGCGCGTCGTGCGCGAGCTGCTGCTGCGCTACCTGCCCTGGGTCGCGACGGCGCTCGCCCTGCTGCTCGCGGCGTGGTGGTGGCACCACCGCGGACTGCGGCGCGAGATGCAGCGCACGCTTGGCGCACAGCGCCAGGCCGAGCGGGCCCGCGGCGCGAGCGAGCGTTTCGTGACCTTCCTGGCCCACGAGGTGCGCAACTCGCTGCATTCGGTGATCGCCGGGGCCGAGCTGCTGCGCAGCGGGCGCGAGGTCTCGGCGTCGGTGGCCGGTTCGCTGGGTGACTCGGCGCGCTCGACGCTGAACCTGCTGAACAACCTGCTCGACCGCAACCGGCTCGACGCCGGCCGGCTGAGCCTGCACCTGGAGCCCGTGCAGCTCGGGCCGCTGCTGCGCGGCGTGCGCGCGGAGATGCTGCCGGCCGCACGGGCGAGACAACTCACGCTGACCTGCACCGCGCCGATGCCCGACCCGTTGCTGCGCGTCGACGCGCTGCGCGTCGAGCAGATCGTGCGCAACCTGGTGGCCAACGCGATCAAGTACAGCGAGCGCGGCGAGATCCTGATCGAAGCCCGCTGCACGCCGCAGGCGGGCGAAGAAGCGTCGCGCTGCGTGATCGAAGTGCGCGTGCGCGACCAGGGCCCGGGCATCGCCGAGGCCGACCAGGCGCGGCTGTTCGAGCGCTACTACACCGCCGGCGGCCAGACGGCGGCGCGCAGCGGCACCGGGCTCGGGTTGTCGCTGTGCCGCGACCTCGCCGCGCTGATGGGCGGTGCGCTGCACATCGAGAGCAGCCCCGGGCACGGCACCACCGCGCTGCTGCGCTGGACGGCCGACGTCGAGACCGAGGCCACCGGCCCCGCGCCCCTGGCCGAGGACGCGCCGCGCCGGCTGCTGCTGGTCGAGGATGCCGATGTCTACGCGATGCTGCTGGAGCGTGCGCTCGCGGCCCAGGGCTACGCGGTGCGGGTCGCCGGTTCTCTGGCGGAAGCGCAGGCCGCGCTGGCGGCGCCGGGCCCGCCCTTCGAGGTGGTGCTGACCGACCTGAACCTCGGCGACGGCGACGCGCACGGCGTGATCGCCGCCGTGCGCGCCGCGCGGGCGCAGGGCTGCCGGCGATCGTCGTGATGTCGGCCGATGTCGACCCTGAACGGGTGGCCCCGCTGCGCGAGGCCGGGGCCGAGGCGCTGCTGCAGAAGACCGGCGACGTGGCGCTGCTGGTGCGCCAGTTGCTGGCGCACGTGAACACGGGGCCCTGACCGTCAGGCCTTCAGGTACTCGGCCTTGCTGCCGAGCCAGCGGTTCACGTGGGCGTCGGCCGCTCGCGGGTGGTGTTCCAGCAGCTGCGGCGCCAGCTGTCGCGCCTGGGCCAGCAGCGCGCTGTCCTCGGCCAGGTCGGCGAAGCGCAGCAGCGCCGCTCCGCTCTGGCGGGCGCCCATGAATTCACCGGGACCGCGGATGTCGAGGTCGCGGCGCGCGATCTCGAAGCCGTCGTTCGTCTCGGCCATCGCTCGCAGGCGCGCCTTGCCGGTGTCCGACAGCGGCGGCGTGTACAGCAGCACGCACACGCTGGCCACGCTGCCGCGGCCGACGCGACCGCGCAGCTGGTGCAGCTGCGACAGCCCGAAGCGCTCGGCGTGCTCGATCACCATCAGGCTCGCGTTGGGCACGTCGACGCCGACCTCGATCACCGTGGTCGACACCAGCACCGCCAGTTCGCCGCCGGTGAAGCGCGCCATCACCGCGGCCTTCTCGGCCGCCGGCATGCGGCCGTGCAGCAGGCCGACCTGCACGCCGGGCAGCGCCTCGCCGAGCCGCGCGTGGGTCTCGGTGGTGTTCTGCAGGTCCAGCGTCTCGCTCTCCTCGATCAGCGGGCACACCCAGTAGACCTGACGGCCCTTCGCCACCTCGTCGCGGATGCGCGCGATCACGCTGTCGCGGCGACCGTCGGCGAAGACCTTGGTGACGATGGGCGTGCGGCCGGGCGGCAGCTCGTCGAGGGTGCTCACGTCGAGGTCGGCGTAGTAGGTCATTGCCAGCGTGCGCGGGATCGGCGTGGCCGACATCATCAGCAGGTGCGGCTCCAGCGGCGTGCCCTCGAGCTTGCGCTTGAGCTGCAGCCGCTGCGCGACGCCGAAGCGGTGCTGCTCGTCGATGACGGCCAGGCCGAGGCGCTCGAACACCACGCGGTCCTGGATCACCGCGTGCGTGCCGACCACCAGCCGCGCCTCGCCGCTGGCCACGCGCTCCAGCATGCGCGTGCGCGCCTTGCCCTTCTGGCTGCCGGTGAGCCAGGCGATCGGCACGCCTAGCGGCTCGAGCCAGCCGACCAGCTTGCGGAAGTGCTGCTCGGCCAGGATCTCGGTCGGCGCCATCAGTGCGCACTGCCAGCCGGCGTCGATCGCCACGGTGGCCGCCAGCGCCGCGACCACCGTCTTGCCGGAACCCACGTCGCCCTGCAGCAGCCGGTGCGTGGGGTGCGGGCGGGCCAGGTCGCGCGCGATCTCCTCGGTCACGCGGTGCTGGGCCCCGGTCAGGCGGAACGGCAGCGCCGCGAGCAACTGCTCGTGCAGGCCGCCGGCGCCCGCCCG
>NZ_AZND01000138.1:0-9279 GCF_000576205.1 Methylibium sp. T29
CCCCGCAGGCCGACGGCCTGGGGCTGGACCGCGCGCTGCAGATCCTTGCGCGGATGGGCGTGCCGGCCGGCACGCCGGTGCGCCTGCCCGACGGTCCGCGCGGTGCCTACACCGCGATGCGCTTCCCGGGCGACATCCGGGAGGTGCGCGTGGTCCATCTCGACCGCTACTCGGGGGCCGTGCTCGCCGACATCCGCTACGCCGACTACGGCATCGTCGGCCGCGCGACCGAGTGGGGCATCAGCCTCCACACCGGGCGCCAGTTCGGCTGGATCAACCAGCTCGTGATGCTGGCCGCCTGCCTGGCCATCGTGGTGCTGGCGGTCTCGGCCGTGGTGATGTGGTGGAAGCGCCGCCCCCACGGCCGGCTGGCAGCGCCGCCGCGCAAGGCGGGCGACCGGGCGGCCGCTGGCGCGATCGCGATCGCGCTGCTGCTCGGGCTGATCTATCCGCTGCTCGGGGCGTCGATGCTCGTCGCGCTGGTCGTCGATGCCCTCGTGCCCGCGGGCTGGCGAAAGCGCTACGGCTTGTAGGTCGATCGGCGAGGTCCTGTCCTCGATGCTGCGCGGCGGGCACGCCTGCCGCGCCACGCCGCATCAACTGCCCGCCGTCGCCTCCGCCTCGAGCTCGCGCAGCACCGCGGCCACGGTCGAGAACGAGCCGCACACCAGCACGCGGTCGTCCGGGCTGGCCGAGGCCAGCGCGTCCCGGTAGGCGTCGAGCGGCGACGCGCATAGGTGCACCGTGCGCTGCACCCGCGCGGCGTCCAGTGCCGCAGCCATGTCGGCGGCTGAGGCGCCGCGCCGCTCGGCGATGCCGGCGACGAACCAGGCGTCGACGCCGTCGCGCAGCGCCTGCGCGGTGCCGGCGATGTCCTTGTCGCGCAGCATCGCGAACACCGCGAGCGTGCGGCCCGGCACCGGGTGCTGGGTCAGCGTCAGCGCCAGCCGCTGCGCGGCATGCGGGTTGTGCGCCACGTCGAGCAGCACCTCGGGGGCACCGGGGTGGCGCCGCCAGCGCTGGAAGCGACCGATCAGCTGCACCTGCCGCAGGCCGCGGTGGATCTGCGCGGCGTCCACCGGCAGGGTGCGGGCCAGTGTCTCCAGTGCCATCAGGCAGGCGCCGGCGTTGTGCAGTTGCACGTCGCCGGCCAGCGCCGGCAGCGGCAGGCCGCCGAGTTCGCCGCTGCGGCGGCTCAGGGTCCAGGTGTCGCCGGGGTCGCGGCGCACCCGATAGTCGCGCCCGCTCTGCAGCAGGCGCGCGCCGAGGCGCCGGGCCTCCTGCGCGATCGTGGCCGGCGGCTCGGGGTCGGCGCAGATCGCCGGCCGGCCGGCGCGGAACACGCCGGACTTCTCGACCGCGATGCTCTCGCGCGTCGGGCCGAGGTATTCGACGTGGTCGATGCCGATGCTGGTGACAATGGCGCAGTCGGCGTCGAAGGCGTTCACCGCGTCGAGCCGGCCGCCCAGCCCCACCTCCAGCACCGCGGCGTCGAGGTCGGCCTCGGCGAACACGCACATCGCCGCCAGCGTGCCGAACTCGAAGGGCGTGAGCGGCGTGTGGCCGCGCGCGCCCTCGACCCGCGCATAGGCCGCGCACAGCGCCGCGTCGCCGACCGGTGCGCCATCGATGCGCACGCGCTCGTTGTAGCGCAGCAGGTGCGGCGAGCTGTAGACGCCGACGCGGTAGCCCGCGGCGCCCAGCACCGACGCGAGCAGCGCGCAGGTCGAGCCCTTGCCGTTGGTACCGGCCACGGTGATCAGCGGGAAGCCGGGCTTCAGGCCCAGCGCGTCGCGCACCTTGACGACGCGCTCCAGCCCCATGTCGATGGTCTGCGCGTGCAGCGCATCGGCGTGGGCCAGCCAGGCGGCGAGGTCGGCGCCCTGGCGCGGGCGGCGCACACGCAGTGCGGGCGCGGCGTCGGCGCGCAGGGGGGCCAGCATGGCAAGGGCTCCGGACGGTGAGGGGCCGCTCAGAACAGGCCGACGACCTTGCCGTCGTCGCCGAGGTCGATCTTCTCGGCCGACGGCACCTTGGGCAGGCCGGGCATCGTCATCACGTCGCCGCAGATCATCACGATGAACTCCGCGCCGGCGGCGAGGCGCACCTCGCGGATGTCGATCGTGTGGCCCGACGGTGCGCCGCGCGCACTGGGGTTGGTCGAGAACGAGTACTGGGTCTTGGCCACGCACACCGGGTAGTGGCCGTAGCCGGCGTCCTGCAGCTTCTTGATCTCGCCGGACACCTTGGCGCTGGCGTTGACCTTGGCCGCGCCGTAGATCTTGGTGGCGATCGCGGTGATCTTGTCCATCAGCGGCAGGGACTCGTCGTAGACGAACTTGAAGCCCGCGGCGCCGCTCTGGCCCTTCTCGACGATCTCGACCACCGCGCGCGCCACGTCCTCGGCGCCCTTGCCGCCCTCGGCCCAGTGGCGCGCCACGATCACCGGCACCTCGTGCTTCGCCATGCGGTCCTGCAGCAGCTTCAGCTCGGCCGGCGTGTCGAAGGTGAAGTTGTTGATCGACACCACGCAGGGCAGGCCGTAGTGCTCGCGGATGTTGGCGACGTGGCGCTCGATGTTGGCGATGCCCTTCTCCAGCGCGTCGAGGTTCTCGGTGTTGAGCTCCTTCACGTCGACGCCGCCATGGAACTTGAGCGCGCGGATGGTGGCCACCAGCACCACCGCGTCGGGGCGCAGGCCGGACTTGCGGCACTTGATGTCGATGAACTTCTCGGCCCCCAGGTCGGCGCCGAAGCCGGCCTCGGTGACCACGTAGTCGGCCAGCTTCAGGCTGGTCTGGGTGGCGATCACGGAGTTGCAGCCGTGCGCGATGTTGGCGAACGGCCCGCCGTGCAGGATGGCCGGGTTGTTCTCCAGCGTCTGCACCAGGTTGGGCTTGAGCGCGTCCTTCAGCAGCACGGTCATCGCGCCATGGGCCTTGAGGTCGCGCGCGGTCACCGGCTTCTGCTGGCGGGTGTAGCCGACCACGATGTTGCCCAGGCGCTCCTTCAGGTCCTGGATCGACGTGGCGAGGCAGAAGATCGCCATCACCTCCGAGGCCACCACGATGTCGAAGCCGTCCTCGCGCGGGTAGCCGTTGCCGGGGCCGCCGAGCGAGCAGGTGATGTCGCGCAGCGCGCGGTCGTTCATGTCGAGCACGCGCTTCCAGGTGATGCGCCGCACGTCGATGTCGAGCTCGTTGCCGTGGTGGATGTGGTTGTCGATCATCGCGGCCAGCAGGTTGTTGGCCAGCTGGATCGCGTTGAAGTCGCCGGTGAAGTGCAGGTTGATGTCCTCCATCGGCACCACCTGTGCATGGCCGCCGCCGGCCGCGCCGCCCTTCATGCCGAACACCGGGCCCAGCGAGGGTTCGCGCAGGCACACCAGGGTCTTCTTCCCGATGCGGTTGAGCGCGTCGCCCAGGCCCACGGTGGTCGTGGTCTTGCCTTCGCCGGCCGGCGTGGGGCTGATCGCGGTGACGAGGATCAGCTTGCCGTTCGGGCGGTCCTTCAGCGAATCCACGTAGTCGAGCGAGAGCTTGGCCTTGTAGTGGCCGTAGGGCTCCAGGTGCTCGTCGGCGATGCCGAGCTTGTCGCTCGCCACCTGGGTGATGCGCCGGAGGGTGGCTTTCTGGGCGATTTCGATGTCGGAGGCCATCTTGTCTCTCTCTCGTCTTGTGCGGGTGGGATGGAAGGAAAGCGGAGGCGCGCCTGTCGTCGCGTCACTCGATCAGGATCGCGCGGAAGTCGTTCACGTTGGTCATCGTCGGGCCCGTGACCACCAGGTCGCCGAGCGCCGAGAAGTAGCTGTAGCCGTCGTTGTTGGCCAGGAAGGCCGGCGCATGCAGGCCCAGCGCGCGGGCGCGCGCGAGCGTGTCGGGGCCGAGCAGTGCCCCGGCGTTGTCCTCGGTGCCGTCGATGCCGTCGGTGTCGCATGCGATCGCGTGCATGCGCGGGTGGCCGTCGAGCGCGACCGCCAGCGCCAGCAGGAACTCGGCGTTGCGCCCGCCACGGCCCTGACCGCGCACGGTCACCGTGCCCTCGCCGCCGGACAGCAGCACGCAGGGTGTCCTGCCCGGCTGGCCGTGCTCGGCCACCTGTCGGGCGATGCCGGCATGCACCAGCGCCATCTCGCGGGCCTCGCCCTCGAGGGCATTGCCCAGGATCACCGGTTGGATGCCGGCTGCGCGCGCCACGCCGGCCGCGGCCTCGAGCGACATCTGCGGCGTCGCCACCATCACCTGGCGGGCCCGCGCCAGGCGCGGATCGCCGGGCTTGGGCGTCTCGTCGTGGCCGCGGCGGATGTGGTCGATCGCCGCTTTCGGTTCGGTGATCGCATATTTGGTCAGGATCGCCAGCGCGTCGGCGCAGGTCGTCGCATCGGCCACGGTCGGGCCCGAGGCGATCACCGACGGGTCGTCGCCCGGCACGTCCGAGATCGTCAGCGTCAGCACCTGGGCCGGCGCACAGGCGGCGGCCAGGCGGCCGCCCTTGATGGCCGACAGGTGCTTGCGCACGCAGTTCATCTCGGTGATGTTGGCGCCCGACTTCAGCAACGCGCGGTTCACCGCCTGCTTGTCCTCCAGCGTCAGGCCCTCGGCCGGCAGCGCCAGCAGCGACGAGCCGCCGCCGGAGATCAGGCAGATCACCAGGTCGTCCTCGCGCAGACCCTGCACCATCGCCAGCATGCGGCCGGCGGCCGCGCGGCCCGCGGCGTCCGGGACCGGATGGGCCGCCTCGACGACCTCGATGCGCTCGGTCGGAACTCGGTGGCCGTAGCGCGTGACCACCATGCCCGACAGCTCGCCGGGCCATTGCGACTCCAGCGCCCGGGCCATCGATGCGGCAGCCTTGCCGGCGCCGATCACCAGCGTGCGCCCGCGCGGAAGTGGGGGCAGATGCGCGCCCAGGCAGCGCGAGGGCGCGGCCGCCGCGACTGCGGCATCGAACATCCGGCGTAGCAGGTCGGGACCCTGGGAAGGCATGTCGTTGTGCGACCGGTGGTCGGGGGTTGCGGTGGATCGATTTCAACAGACCGGCTCGTCGCCGGACGGCTTGCGAACGATGTTAGGCGCGGTGCGCGCCCCCGGTCATTGGTCTTTCTGAGCCGGTCGGCCAAAAAGACTAATGAGTCATTTCGACGACCCGCTCCTAGACTTTCCTCACGGTCTGCAGCGGCTTCCAAAGTCGCAACGGACCTCCGAATCAACCCGACTGGAGCCCGCCGTGTTCGATCCCTCCCTGCGCATTGCCGATACCGATCCCGAGCTGTGGACTGCGATGCAGCACGAGCTGCAACGCCAGGAAGACCACGTCGAGCTGATCGCCTCCGAGAACTACGTCAGCCCCGGCGTGATGCGGGTGCAGGGGTCGGTGCTGACCAACAAGTACGCCGAGGGTTATCCCGGCAAGCGCTACTACGGCGGTTGCGAGCATGTCGACGTCGCCGAGCAGCTGGCGATCGATCGCGCGAAGGCCTTGTTCGGCGCCGAATATGCAAACGTACAGCCACATTCGGGCTCGCAGGCCAATGCCGCCGTCTACATGGCGATGCTGCAGCCCGGCGACACCATCCTGGGCATGTCGCTGGCCCACGGCGGCCACCTGACGCACGGCGCGAGCGTGAGCTTCAGCGGCAAGCTCTACAAGGCGGTGTCCTACGGCCTGGAGCCCGAGACCGAGACGATCGACTACGCGCAGGTGGCCGAACTGGCCGCGACGCACAAGCCGAAGATGATCGTCGCCGGCGCGTCGGCCTACTCGATGGTGATCGACTGGCAGCGCCTGCGCGACATCGCCGACCGGAACGGTGCCTACCTGCTGGTCGACATGGCGCACTACGCCGGTCTGATCGCCGCGGGTGAATACCCCAACCCGGTCGGCATCGCGCACTTCGTGACCTCGACCACCCACAAGACGCTGCGCGGTCCGCGCGGCGGCCTGATCCTGTCGAACGCCGAGTTCGAGAAGCCGCTCAACTCGATGATCTTCCCCGGCATCCAGGGCGGCCCGCTGATGCACGTGATCGCCGCCAAGGCGCTGGCCTTCAAGGAGGCCGCCTCGCCGGCGTTCAAGACCTACCAGCAGCAGGTCAAGTCCAACGCCAAGGCGATGGCGAGGACGCTCACCGAGCGCGGCCTGCGCATCGTCTCGGGCGGCACCGAGAGCCACGTGTTCCTGCTCGACCTGCGCGCCAAGAAGATCACCGGCAAGGCCGCCGAGGCCGTGCTCGGCCGTGCGCACATGACCGTGAACAAGAACGCCATCCCCAACGACCCCGAGAAGCCCTTCGTCACCAGCGGCATCCGCATCGGCGCCCCGGCGATGACGACGCGCGGCTTCGGCACGACCGAAGCTACCGCGATCGCGAACCTGATGGCCGACGTGCTGGAGGCACCCGAAAACGATGCCGTGATCGCGCGCGTCGCCACCGAGGTCACGGCGCTGTGCCGGCGATTCCCGGTCTACGGCGCCGACGTCCACGGACTCTGATCGCGCGCACTTTCCCTGCACTTCGACGACCCACCGATTCCGAATCCCAGCAACCAAGGAGACTCACATGGCTGGCCGCAATTTCCTGTTCGTTCCCGGACCCACCAACGTGCCCGAGCGCGTGCAACGCGCGATGGTCGTGTCGATGGAAGACCATCGCTCGTCCAAGTTCCCCGACCTGACCAAGAGCGTGCTCGAGGACCTGAAGGCGGTCTTCAAGACCACCAACGGCACGCCGATCATCTTCCCCGCCACCGGCACCGGCGGCTGGGAAGCGGCGCTCACCAACACGCTGTCGCCCGGCGACCTGGTGCTGGCCTCGCGCTTCGGCCAGTTCAGCCACCTCTGGATCGACATGATCACGCGCCTGGGCTTCCAGGTGGAGACGGTCGAGTGCGAGTGGGGCGAGGGCGTGCCGGTCGAGAAGTACGCCGAGATCCTCTCGAAAGACAAGGGCCACAGGATCAAGGCGGTGATCGCCACCCACAACGAGACCGCCACCGGCGTGACCAGCGACATCGCCGGCGTGCGCAAGGCCCTCGACGACGCCAGGCATCCGGCGCTGCTGCTGGTCGACGCGGTCAGCTCGCTGGGCAGCATCGACTTCCGCATGGACGAGTGGGGCGTGGACATCTGCGTCAGCGGCTCGCAGAAGGGCCTGATGCTGCCGGCCGGCCTGGGCATCGTGTGTGCCAGCGAGAAGGCGCTGAAGGCGCGCGAGTCCTCGACGGCGCCGCGCTGCTTCTTCGACTTCGGCGACATGATCAAGGCCAACGCCACCGGCTACTTCCCGTACACGCCGGCGCTGCCGATGCTCTACGGCCTGCGCGAGTCGCTGACGATGATCAAGGAAGAGGGCCTGGAGAACATCTTCTGGCGCCACACCTACCTGGCCTCGGGCGTGCGCGCAGCCGTGCTGGACGGCTGGAAGCTCGGCCTGTGCGCGAAGGATCCGAAGTGGTACTCCGACACCGTGTCGGCGATCGTCGTGCCCGAGGGCATCAACGGCGCGCACGTGATCGACGTGGCCTTCCGCCGCTACAACCTGTCGCTGGGCGCCGGCCTGAGCAAGGTGGCCGGCAAGGTGTTCCGCATCGGCCACCTGGGCGACCTGAACGAGCTGATGGTGCTGGGCGCGCTGGCCGGCGCCGAGATGTCCATGCTCGACGTGGGCATCAAGATCGAGCCGGGCTCGGGCGTGGCCGCGGCGCAGAAGTACTTCCGCACCCACGACAACGTGCCCAAGAAGAAGGTCGCCCGCAGCGAGGTGGTGTATGCGTCGCAGTCGATGGGGTCGACCGAGGGCGCGCATTGATTGACCCCCCCCGTTGCGCCTGCGGCGCCCCCCCGAGGGGGCGCCGCAGGCGGACCGGCGGAGCCGGATCCGCGGCGGCCGCGCGGCTGGGCAGTGGTTGGGTGAGTGGGTGGTGATGAAGAACGATGGAGACTGACATGAGCCATTCCGTGGTGTTCCTGGACCGTGAATCGCTGAAGGCGAAGGTCCGCAAGCCGGCGCAGGCCGAGAGCTATGTGGAGCACGCCAAGACCTCGGTCGACGAGGTGGTCGCGAAGCTGCAGGGCGCGACCGTGGCGATCACCAACAAGGTGCCGCTGCGGGCCGAGACGCTGAAGCAGCTGCCGCAGTTGAAGATGATCGCGGTGGCCGCCACCGGCTACGACGTGATCGACGTGCCCTACTGCAAGGAGCACGGCATCGCGGTCGCCAACATCCGCAACTACGCGGTGCACACGGTGCCGGAGCATGCCTTCGCGCTGATCCTGGCGTTGCGTCGCAACATCCTGGCCTACCGGCAGGACGTGGAGGCGGGCGTGTGGCAGAAGTCGGACCAGTTCTGCTTCTTCACGCACGACATCGGCGACCTGCACGGCGCCACGCTGGGCATCATCGGCGAGGGCGCGATCGGCCAGGGCACCGCGGCGATCGCGCGTGGCTTCGGCATGAAGGTGCTCTTCGCCGACCACGAGCCGCCGAAGATGCCGGGCGTTGAGTTCACGCCCTTCGAGCAGGTGCTTGCCGAGAGCGACGTGATCTCGATGCACTGCCCGCTGACGCCGTCGACGCGCAACCTGATCGGGCTGGAGCAGATGCGCCGCATGAAGCGCAATGCGCTGCTGATCAACACCTCGCGCGGCGGCCTGGTCGACGAGGCGGCGCTGATCCAGGCGCTCGACGAAGGCCTGATCGCCGGCGCCGGCTTCGACGTGCTCACCACCGAGCCGCCGAAGAACGGCCACCCGCTGCTGGACGTGCGGCGCCCGAACTTCATCCTCACACCGCACGTGGCCTGGGCCTCGGACGGCGCGATGCAGTTCCTGGCCGACCAGCTCATCGACAACATCGATCGGTGGGCCGAAGGCCGACCGCAGCATCTGGTGACCTGAGGAGCCGGCGATGAAGAAACTGCTGTACCAATTCGACACCGACCCGCATCCGGCAGTGTTCGACAACGTCGTCGCCTACGACGGCGGCGCCGATCACGTGACGGCCTATGGCGGCATCACGCCGGCCAACGTGGGCGGGCTCGTCGACGGCGCGATCTTCACGCGCGCGCCGAAGGACAAGAAGAACACCGCGATCTTCGTCGGCGGGTCCAACATGGCCGACGGCGAGGCGCTGTTCAAGGCGGTGCGCAAGAAGTTCTTCGCCAACTTCCGCGTGTCGGTGATGCTCGACAGCAACGGCTCGAACACCACCGCCGCGGCCGGTGTGGCGTGGCTGGCGCACGGCCGCTCGCTGGCCGGCAAGCGCGCCGTGGTGCTGGCCGG